>JBNMPW010000150.1:0-7067 GCA_051277205.1 Oceanicoccus sp.
GCCTGTGAAGATATTATAAAAGCTGCAAAAAGAGAAAATGCCGACATTATCGGACTCAGTGGTTTAATCACGCCGTCGCTAGACGAGATGGTTTATGTCGCCAAAGAGATGCAGCGCCAGGGCATGGACCTGCCGCTAATGATTGGCGGCGCGACTACATCTAAAGCACATACAGCTGTTAAAATTGATCCACAATATCAAAACAGCGGACCGGTTTATATCCCAGATGCATCGCGCAGCGTATCGGTTGCAAGCCTGCTAATGAATGAAGAGCGACGTCCTGTCTACCTGCAAGAAAGACGGGAAGAATATGCCGCTCTGCGTGAACGTAATGCCAACCGCAAACCAAAAGCGGATCGCTTAAGTTACAAGCGAGCGATTGCAAACTCAGCGCCAATAGAGTGGGATGGCTACATACCACCCCTGCCGGCTTTTCAAGGCATTAAAACTTTTGACGACTATGATTTAAATGTGTTGATCGACACCATTGATTGGACACCGTTTTTCATCACATGGGATTTAGCCGGTAAATACCCGCGCATCCTAGATGATGAAAAAGTCGGTGAGGCGGCGCGCAGTTTGTTTGCAGACGCGAAAGTTATGCTGCGAAACTTGACTGATAATAAGCTGATCCAGGCAAAAGCGGTAATCGGTTTTTGGCCGGCGTCACAAGTTCGCGACGATGATATAGAAATCTATACCGACGAAACACGATCAGAAACGCTCGCTACCCTACACCATATTCGACAACAAACAGCTAAGCCGAATAAAAAACCAAACCTAAGCTTGGCGGATTATATCGCACCAAAAACTTCAGATTGTAAAGACTATATCGGTGGATTTGTCGTCACCGCCGGTATCGGTATTGAGCAATTGGCGAAAGATTTTGAAGCGAATGGTGATGACTATAATTCCATAATGGTAAAAGCTTTGGCGGATCGACTAGCAGAATCTTTTGCGGAACATATGCACCTAAGAGTACGTAAAGAGTTTTGGGCCTATGCCGGCGAAGAAAACCTAGATAATGTGGCGTTAATCAAAGAGCGCTACCAAGGTATTCGACCAGCACCAGGTTACCCTGCGTGTCCTGACCATACCGAAAAGGCGACATTGTTTAAGCTGTTAGATGCAGAAAAACAGATAGGCGTAGAGCTAACCTCGCATTTTGCGATGACACCTGCAGCGGCTGTTAGTGGCTTTTACTACTCGCATCCAGAGTCGTCCTATTTTGCCACCGGTAAAATAGGACGTGATCAAGTGGATAGCTTGGCACAACGTAAGTCGATGTCTCTGAATGAAATGGAGCGCTGGTTATCGCCGGTGCTAGATTACGACAACTAAGCGCAGCTATAATACATGCTGCATTAGTCAACGCTAAGGCAAATATTAAGCACAAAAAAGGCGGCCAGATTTACCTAGCCGCCTTTTTTGTGGACGTGATATTCCGGTTTAAACCGGCATACCACTCAGCCAGTAAACCACAGTTCCTACAACTAGCGCGATGACCGCGGTAGCAGCAATGGCATCATTCATGCCGTCGTTTCCGTCGGATTGTTGCTCAGACATTCTACGTTCCTCTATCAGTTTCATGCTCAGTACCTGCTTTAATCACAGGCACAACAGCGGGCAGGCGGCATTATAGCAGCCTGCAAGTAAATCTAAAGTCCACTTTCCACGGATTTTTGGTGCATGCTTATCGGTTATAACGATAAGGGTTACCTGAAAAAGAATCCAATAAATACTTAAAAATCAGGAGGTTAGCTAGATAATAAGGATAAAATACAGTATTGTTGTGCTCTTTTTTATGCTAAGTAAGACGATAATGTATATATATAACGAGTATGACCAGCAATTAGTGGATGAGCGTGTTGATCAATATCGCGATCAAACCAAGCGCTTTTTGGCTGGCGACATCAGCGAAGAGCAGTTTTTGCCCCTTCGCCTGCAAAACGGTCTCTATGTGCAACGCCTAGCCCCTATGTTGCGTATCGCCATCCCCTATGGAACTTTTAGCAGCACACAGATGCGTATGTTTGCCCACATCTCCACTAAATATGACAAAGGCTATGGTCATTTTAGTACACGGCAGAACTTGCAACTCAATTGGCCTAAGCTTGAGCAAGTACCCGATATTTTGGCGGATCTCGCTACTGTACAAATGCATGCGATCCAGACCAGCGGTAATTGTATTCGCAACACCACTACTGATCAATTTGCCGGTGCTGCAGCCGACGAGCTTGAAGATCCTCGCCCTTACTGTGAAATCATTCGCCAATGGTCGACCTTCCATCCAGAGTTTGCCTTTTTGCCGCGCAAATTCAAAATTGCTGTCTGCGCCTCAGAGTCTGATCGGGCAGCGATTCAAATGCACGATATTGGCATCGAAGTTGTACATGATGAGCGGGGCGAGGTGGGCTTTAAGATTTTAGTCGGCGGCGGCCTAGGACGGACACCTGTAATCGGCACAGAGATCGTTGATTTCTTACCGCGGCAACATTTAATTAGCTATCTCGATGCGATCCTCCGAGTTTACAACCAGCATGGTCGTCGTGATAACAAATACAAAGCCCGCATTAAAATTTTAGTACGAGCAATGGGTATCGACGCTTTCAGAGAGGAGGTAGAAGCAGAGTGGGCAACGATTAAAGACGGCCCCTCCACCTTGACAGAAGAAGAGTTTAATTACGCCCGTTCGTTTTTCCATTCGCCTGACTACAGCGCCATTGATGACGGCGCCGCCGAAGCAGCATTACAAAAGCAAGCCGCCGACATTCCCATCTTCGGCAATTGGCTGCTACGTAATACCAGCGCCCATCAAGCCCCAGGCTACGCCATAGTGACACTATCATTGAAAGCGACCGGTTATGCACCCGGAGATATAAGTGACCAGCAGATGCTTGCGGTTGCTGATATGGCCGATCAGTTTTCATTTGGCGAAATCCGCGCCAGTCATCAGCAAAACGTGATCCTTGCCCATGTCCGTAAAGACCAACTTTATACCGTGTGGCAACAAGCCCAAAGCGAAGGCTTAGCAACAGCCAACATTAATTATTTAACCGATATAATCTGCTGCCCTGGTGGTGATTTTTGTGCGTTGGCCAATGCTAAGTCGCTTCCCATCGCCGAAGCCATACAGCGTAAATTTGACGATCAAGACTATCTCTATGATCTTGGTGAAATTGATTTAAATATCTCTGGCTGCATGAATGCCTGTGGCCACCACCATATTGGCCATATTGGTATCTTAGGGGTCGATAAAAAAGGCCAAGAGTTCTATCAAATTTGCTTGGGGGGCAGTCAAGATAAAGATGCGTCTATCGCAAAAATATTAGGGCCATCCTTTTCAGCGGATGAAGTCCCCAATGTCATTGGCACCATCCTCAATACTTATGTTGATCAGCGCACCGATGAAGAAAGCTTTTTGGATACCTATAGACGTGTCGGTATTGCCGTATTTAAGGAGAAAGTTTATGCCAAATAAACTGATTAAAGATGGTGCTGTTATTATTGATGACTGGCAGTTAATATCCGCCGATACTAGTGACGTGGCGCAACTGCCCTCCGGCCCGATCATTATTCCTTTAAGTTTATGGCTTGTTCAACGTCAACAGTTAGCTGGCCGCGGACAACTGGGTATTTTGTTAGATAGCGATCAATCACCCAAGCTTATTACCGATCAATTGCATGAATTTTCGTTAATTGCCATTGATTTTCCGGCTTTTGCTGATGGCCGCGGCTTTTCTTATGGTCGAGAGCTTAGGGAGAAACACCAGTTTAGTGGGGAGTTACGCGCTGTCGGTCAATTTATGCGTGATCAATTGTCTTACCTCAAGCGCTGCGGCTTTAACGCTTATGCCCTAGAGAATGCCGAACTAGAACCCGCGCTGGCAAGCCTGCAAGACTTTAGCAACAGCTATCAAGCATCAATCGACCAACCGGTTCCACTATTCCGCCGTCGTTAATCACTGATTGACGCTGCAGAGACAACAAAGGCCACCTTCAAGGTGGCCTTTGTTGTTTTAACGTAATACTCTTAACCATCTTAATAAAGACCTATATTTGAATGGATACTAGTAGCATAACCTTTGCCTTCTTCCTGATATTTTCAGGTGCTGCTGTACTCGCCTCTGTCGCGCTGTACACGCGGCAACCTATGCTAATCGCCTATATTATCCTCGGCGCCCTTATCGGCCCCTATGGCTTGGCTTATGTCACCGACTTAAAGCTGCTATCTGATATCGCTCATTTCGGCATTATCTTTTTGTTATTTTTACTGGGCTTAGATATGCAGCCACAAGCGTTAATCGCGACCTTGAAAAAAGCCTCCTGGGTAGCTCTCGTCAGCTCTGTGGTGTTTTTGTTGATCGGCTATAGTGTCGCCAGCGCCTTTGGTTTCAGTCATATTGAATCTATGATTGTCGGCGCCGCGATGATGTTCTCTAGTACCATTATCGGCATCAAGTTATTGCCGACCACAGTCCTGCATCACCGCCATACCGGCGAAATGATGATCGGCTTATTATTGATTCAAGATGTTATCGCGATCTTTGTGTTATTGATTTTATTCAGTGGCGACTTGGGCAGTTTTGACTATATGCTGCTGGCTAAAACAATCGTAGCATTGCCGTTATTCATTATCGCGGCAGTGTTTTTCGTTAAATATATTTTGCTGAAACTGATCACCAAGTTCGATCGTATTCACGAGTATATATTTTTACTTGCCATTGGCTGGTGCCTGGGGATGGCAGAAATGGCACACTTGGTGGGATTATCCGCTGAAATCGGCGCCTTTATCGCAGGCATTACATTGGCCACCAGCCCTATCTCACAATATATAGCGATTAACTTAAAACCGCTGCGTGATTTCTTTTTAGTGCTGTTTTTCTTTTCACTAGGCGCACGCTTTGACCTGAGCGTACTGACCAGCATTTTATTACCCGCCTGTATTTTAGCGGCTTTGATGCTGACGCTTAAACCCGTCACCTACTACGTACTGCTGCGCAATGTCAGTGAGCGCAAACCTTTAGCTTGGGATATTGGCTACCGACTCGGTCAAATCAGCGAGTTCTCATTATTGATCGCCTATGTTGCTGCTGGTGCTGCGTTAATCGGCAAAGAGGCTTCTCATTTAATCCAGGCAACCGCTATCATTACCTTTGTGATTTCATCCTATATTGTTATCTTCAACTGTATGACACCGTTAGCTGTATCAGATAAATTACGCCGTGATTAAGTTTGTATACCGCTAAATCGTAGCCATAAAAAACCCAGCAACAGCTGGGTTTTTTATGCTTATTACTTGTGTTACAAAACGCTTAAAGCGCGGCTTCGAGCTCTGGTATTGCATCAAACAAATCAGCAACCAGACCGTAGTCCGCTACTTGGAAGATAGGTGCATCTTCATCCTTGTTAATAGCAACGATCACTTTCGAATCTTTCATACCGGCAAGATGCTGGATCGCACCAGAGATACCCACTGCGATATAAAGATCAGGGGCAACAATTTTACCGGTCTGACCTACCTGCATATCGTTGGGTACAAACCCCGCATCAACCGCAGCGCGCGATGCACCAAGGGCAGCGCCTAGTTTATCGGCAACCTTTTCAAGCATGGCGAAGTTTTCGCCATTTTGCATGCCGCGGCCACCAGAGATAACAATACCAGCAGAAGTCAGCTCAGGGCGGTCACTCACGGCAACCTCTTGACCAACAAAGCTAGAAATACCGGCATCATGCGCAGCCGCAACAATTTCAACCGTCGCACTACCACCTTCAGCGGCAACCGCATCAAAACCGGTAGTCCGGACAGTGATGACCTTAATGACATCACTGCTCTGGATAGTTTCAATCATATTACCAGCATAGATTGGATGCTGGAATGTATCGGCACTGACGACAAAAGTAATATCAGAAATTTGTGCAACATCTAACAGCGCAGCCGCTCGCGGTAAAATATTTTTACCGTTAGTCGTGGCTGGTGCTAAAACGTGGGTGTAATCAGTAGCGAGCTCTGCAACCAGCAGGCTGACGTTTTCAGCCAGTTGGTTTGCATAGGCTGCATTATCGGCGACTAAGACTTTAGCAACTCCGGCAATACTAGCTGCTGCTTGACCCGCAGCAGCACAATCGCTACCGGCAACCAATACAGTGATATCACCGCCAATGGCGATTGCGGCAGCAACAGTATTGAGGGTGGCTATCTTAATCGAAGCATTATCATGTTCAGCAAGAATTAATATACTCATTAGATTACCTTCGCTTCATTTTTCAGTTTATCAACCAGTGCCGCCACTGAATCAACCTTAATGCCCGCGGCTCGTTCTGCCGGTGGCTCTACTTTCACAGAGGTTAAACGCGGTCCTACGTCAACCGCCAGCTCTTCTGGTGTCAGCACATCAAGAGGCTTTCTCTTAGCTTTCATGATGTTGGGCAGCGAGGCATAACGTGGCTCATTCAAGCGCAAGTCGGTGGTAACAACAGCCGGTAGATTCAAGGCTACTGTCTGCAAACCACCATCGATCTCACGGGTTACCTTAACTTTTCCATCAGTAAAAACCACTTCAGAAGCAAAAGTTCCTTGCGGCAAGCCTGCAAGCGCGGCAAACATTTGCCCGGTTTGGTTGTTATCGCTATCGATAGACTGTTTACCCAAGATAATCAGATCAGGGGCTTCTTTATCAAAAACCGCTTTCAATAACTTGGCTACGGCTAAGGGCTGCAGGACTGCGTCGGTCTCGACATGGATGCCGCGGTCAGCACCCAATGCTAAGGCAGTACGAATTTGCTCCTGGCAGGCCTTAGGGCCCATTGAAACAGCGACTACTTCAGTGGCTGTCCCAGCTTCCTTGAGGCGAATTGCTTCTTCTACCGCTATTTCGCAAAATGGATTAATAGACATTTTTACGTTGTTTAAATCAGCACCCGTACCGTCTGATTTAGGGCGTACCTTTACGTTATAATCCGGGACGCGTTTTACAGCAACAAGAACCTTCATGAGATTCTCCGTGTTGAATAATTGGAGGTTTGTCATTAACAGAAAAACCGCTAATAACATCGAAAAAATCGAG
>JBNMPW010000151.1:0-7065 GCA_051277205.1 Oceanicoccus sp.
CAGATACTTCATATCTTCCTTGTAGATTTAACAGTTTATTTTGCCCAACGTTAGGCATATCCAGATTGAGGCATATTTCGGAAAGAAAAACAAAAAACCCCTATGTATCAATGGCTAACAAATCCGTTTTTCGAAATATGCCTAAGGTTGCGCATATTTCCCTTACTCTTTTTTATTTTCAATGTTTAAACCTTAACCCTAAGCCTTTGATTTGGCAACGATTCTTAAACACTTAATTTACCCTTTAGAAATATACCCATCATGAGCGTGATTTGAACGCTTGTTATCCTTTAAAATCCACACAGCCACTGCAACATCAACCACCAATATTTTAAATTACTCGTGTGCTGACGGTTAACAACTCTGCCAGTGTTGCTGTTAGTTCATCGCCTGATTGTAACGGCCCAACACCGGCGGGCGTGCCGGTTAAAACAACATCGCCTGGCATTAAGCTAAAGCTGTTACTAATGTCTATAAGTAAGTCGTTTACTGAAAATATCATATCCGCGGTATTGCCTGACTGACATAGCTGGCCGTTATTACTCAGCGTTAGCTTGAGGTCTTGAATGTCTATTTTGCTGGCGCTGATAAAAGCGGATAAGGGGCAGGAGCCATCAAAGGCTTTGGCGCGCTCCCAGGGATGGCCTTTTTGTTTTAGGCTAGATTGTAAGTCTCTTAGGGTAAGGTCTAACGCTAAACCTAGACCCCCTATTGCAGCGGTTGCTTGCTCGGCGCTTGCTTTGCTAAGCGGCGCGGTTATCAATATGGCCATTTCTAATTCGTGATGGCATTCACCTTGATGGGATGGAATCACGATGGGTTGATCTAATGCCACTGCGGCGCTGGCCGGTTTGATAAATAACAGCGGTTGCTTGGGTATGGGGTTATTCAACTCTTTGGCGTGGTCGGCATAGTTGCGACCGACACAGACTATTTTACCAAGTTGCTTGGTGCAGTCGATATCATCAATAAAATAATGCTGGTAGTTGTCGGTCATGGCAGGCCTGTTGATTTAGTCAAATATTTTGCCGGGGTTAATGATCCCCTTGGGATCAAATAGCTGTTTGATTTGTTTCATCAAGGCAATTTCTTCGCTGCTACGGGAATACTGTAAATACGCTTTTTTAGTCATACCTACGCCGTGCTCGGCAGACACACTGCCCTGATAACGCTGTACGATTTCAAACACCCATTTGCTGACGCGATTGCATTGCTTAAAAAATTCATCTTTGGGTAAGTCATTTGGCTTTAATATATTTAAGTGCACATTGCCGTCACCGATATGTCCAAACCAGATGATTTCAAAGTCGGGGTATTCACGGCTAACGACGGCTTCTACTTCGTCTAAAAAACCTGGCACTTTGGATATCACGGTGGATATATCATTTTTATACGGTGTCCACTGGGCGATTGTTTCTGATATGTCTTCACGCAAGCGCCATAAGTTATTGCGTTGCTCGATGCTCTGAGACATGACGCCATCGACTACCCAGCCTTCTTCCATGCAACGCTCGAATAAGGCCATGGCCTTACTTTCAATGTCTTCATTGGTGTTTTCGAATTCAAGCAACGCATAATATTTTGCTTCGGTTTCAAAGGGACGCTGTAGACCACTGTGAGCGACCACTTTTTGCAAAGCCTGCTCAGAGAAAAATTCAAAGGCGGTTAAGTCCATATCGCTCTGGAAGCAGTTCAATACATCCATAATGGCGCTAAACTCAGGTACGCCTAACACCAAGGCAGTGAGGTTATGCGGTGGCCGCGTTAAGCGCATGGTCGCCTCGACGATAAAACCCAAAGTACCTTCTGCGCCAATAAATAATTGTCGCAAATCGTAACCGGCATTGTTTTTCATCAAGCCTTGATTGAGTTCTAAGATTTCGCCGCTACCCGTGACGACTGTAAGTCCTGCCACCCAGTCGCGAGTCATGCCGTATTTGATGACTTTTATGCCGCCGGCATTGGTGCTGATATTGCCACCGAGTTGGCTGGAGCCGCTGGAGGCAAAATCAACCGGATAGAATAAACCCTGATCTTCGGCAAACCGTTGTAGCTGTTCGGTAATCACGCCGGCACCGCAAACCACTGAGCGATCAACAGGGTCAAAATCGCGCAGCTTATTCATATAATCAAAGCTCACCACTATTTCGCCGTTAGCCGCTACCGCTCCCGCCGACAAACCGGTGCGACCACCGGAGGGTACTAGCGCCAAGCCATGCTCATTGGCGCAATACACGATCGCCTGTACATGCTCTATTGACTGCGGAAACACTATCGCACTGGGCGCAGCTGTATAGACTTTGGTCCAGTCGCTGCCATAAGACTCTAATGATTCTGCATCAAGCCTAACTTTGTTTTCACCTACAATCTGCTGCAATGCTGCCAATACATGATCGGCCAAGTGCGCCCGCTCTGACATGAAATTACCCTGTTAATTACTAGTAGACAAAGGCCAATATGATACCATACGCGCCTTTCCAAAATCAGCATACTCGGAGCCACCGGCATGGGTACAACATCGCTCGATAAATCGAAGATCAAATTTCTCTTATTGGAGGGTGTCCACCCTTCGGCCGTCGATACCTTAACAGCCGCTGGCTACTCTAATATTGTCTGCCACCCCAAGGCATTGCCGGAAGATCAGCTTAAAGCTGAAATTGCTGATGCCCACTTTGTCGGCATTCGCTCTCGCACCCAATTAACCAAAGATGTGCTCGGCCACGCCGATCGGCTCATCGCTATTGGCTGCTTTTGTATTGGCACCAATCAAGTCGATCTACTGGCCGCCACTGAAAAAGGCATCGTGGTATTCAATGCCCCCTTTTCTAATACCCGTAGTGTGGCGGAGCTGGTTATTGCCGAGTCGATTTTATTATTACGTGGTGTCGCCGAGAAAAACGCCCTCGCCCACCGTGGTGTTTGGCAAAAATCAGCCAATGGCTCGTTTGAAATACGCGGCAAGAAGCTAGGTATTATTGGCTATGGCAGTATCGGGATGCAGCTCGGTGTTATCGCCGAATCACTCGGTATGCAGGTGATGTTTTATGATGTTAGCAATAAGCTGCCGCTGGGTAATGCTATCCAAGTCACTAGTCTTAGCGCCTTATTAAGCAAGGCCGATGTCATTAGTTTGCATGTACCGGAAACGGGTGCCACTAAAAATATGATTGGCGCCCAAGAGTTGGCCATGACAAAACCGGGGGCACTTTTATTGAATGCATCACGTGGTACGGTTATCGATATCGATGCCTTAGCGGCGGCTCTTGAGTCCGGTCATATAGCGGGCGCTGCCATTGATGTATTCCCAATAGAGCCACGCTCTAATGACGATGAGTTTATCTCGCCGCTGCGTAAGTTCGACAATGTATTTTTAACGCCACATATTGGTGGCAGCACTATGGAAGCACAGGAAAATATCGGCTTAGAAGTGGCTGAAAAAATGGCGCGCTATAGTGATAACGGTACCTCGACCTCGTCGGTTAACTTTCCCGAGGTGGCCCTACCCGCTCATACTGATATGCACCGCTTGTTACATACTCACCGTAATGTACCCGGTGTGATGTCGGCAATTAACCAAGTATTTGCTGAAAACACGATTAATATTCGCGCTCAGTACCTGCAAACCACTAGAGATATTGGTTATGTGGTTATCGATATCGATGCGGAATACAGCGATTTGGCGCTAGAGAAACTGAACCTAGTTGATGGCACTATACGTTGTCGGGTGTTGTTCTAGAAGACGTGTATTGTTCTAGGGGACGGGTGTTGTTCTAGAGGACGGCTCTTGTTGTCGGCAGTATACGTCTCACAATAACTATTACTGCTCTAATTGATCGACGTCAAAATAAAGATCAATTGCTGTAAACATCGGCGCTCTGATCTCTTCACTCTCATTGACCAACTGATGGCGACCGCGCTGCAAATAATAACTTTTTGCATTCGGAAATTTTTGTTTTATTAGCGGTACATTAAATTTCCAATCGACAGTTTTGTCTTGTTTGCCTTGAATAATTAACGGTGAAAAACGCAGCGGCGGTTTATGGATAAACTGCGGTATCCATTGTTGCAGGGCCGCCACCCATTGCAAAGGCAGCTCTTTACTCTGTAATGGATCTTCATTTTTCAAAAAATCTAAAAATTTTTGGTCGTGAGAGTTAATCGCAAAGCGACGTGTTACGCGCTCTACAAAAGGTTGGCAAACCGCATGCAACGCTTGTGATGAGCGCCAACGACGAGGCTTGACTAAAGGTGCCAGCAGCACGGCTTTTTTAAAAATATCGTCGCCACCTGACAAAATAAAGTCTATCAAAATAGATGCGCCGGTACTTTGACCAATGGCATACCAAGGCTGCGGCGACTTGTCGTTAAACAATAAGACTAAATCTCGCAGTGCATGTTGATACTGCTCAAAGCTATCAATTGTTGCCCGCGGGCCGGTGGAAAGACCATGGCCGGGCAGGTCAAAAATAACCACTGAGATTTTGCGCTGCAAACAATAGTTGATGACGTGACCGAAGAGACCACTGTGATCATAATAACCGTGCAGAATAAAACAGGTTCGCGTTGCCTGCTGATGTTGAAAATAATGTGCGACTAGCTTAAAAGGGCCGCTATCGAAATGGCCGAAGTAATGTTTGACATGCTCTATCTTTTCTTCGAAGTTAATGCCGTAAAAGCGAAAATACTCCTGCTCTGGCGCAGAAAAATCTGGCGCCACAGTAAGATCAAACGGCTTGATAAGCTCAGAAAGATGATCGAAGTTCATACGAATTATTCAGTCGCATTAAAAAAGAGCCGCTAAGCTATTCTTTTTTAATTAATTTATTTTGGGGTCCAACTCACCGCTGGCATAGCGGGCAAACATCACCTCAAGATTGTCAGCTTTAATTTTGGAGGCGTTACCGGCAGTACCAAAAGCTTGATATCGAGCGATAACAATGGCCTTCATTTCGTTAATGGTTTGCTGCAAATATTTACGGGGGTCAAATTCAGATTTGTTCTTCGCTAAATATTGGCGAATGGCACCGGTAGAAGCTAAGCGTAAATCGGTATCGATATTTATTTTGCGCACACCGTGTTTAATACCTTCAACGATTTGCTCAATTGGCACGCCGTAAGTTTCAGGTATTTCACCGCCAAACTCATTAATAATTGCCAACCACTCTTGCGGTACAGACGATGAACCGTGCATCACCAAATGGGTGCCAGGGATGCGTTGATGAATAGCTTTGATACGATCAATCGCTAAAATGTCGCCCGTTGGCGGACGGGTAAATTTATAAGCGCCGTGGCTGGTGCCGCAAGCTATCGCCAAAGCATCAACGCCGGTTTTTTGCACAAAGTCAGCGGCTTCTTCAGGGTCAGTCAGCATTTGATCATGGGTCAATATACCTTCTGCACCCACACCATCTTCTTCACCGGCTTGACCGGTTTCTAGCGAACCAAGGCAACCCAATTCACCTTCTACCGAAACACCACAGGCGTGAGCCATCTCAACAGTGCGCCGTGTAACGTCAACATTGTATTCATAGCTCGATGGGGTTTTACCGTCTTCTTCTAAAGACCCGTCCATCATCACCGACGAAAAACCCAATTGAATTGAACGCTGACAAATGGCTGGGCTGGTGCCGTGATCTTGGTGCATGACCACCGGAATTTCGGGAAACTCTTCAATCGCTGCCAAAATCATATGCCGCAGAAAAGGTGCGCCGGCATATTTACGAGCGCCCGCTGAGGCCTGCATGATAACCGGGCTATCGGTCTCGCGAGCGGCTTCCATAATGGCGCGGGTTTGTTCAAGGTTATTAACGTTGAAGGCCGGTACGCCGTAATTATGCTCTGCCGCATGATCAAGCATTTGTCGCATTGAGATAAGTGCCATGTTGTTATCCTTTTTTGTCTTTGGTCAGCCGTTTGATTGTTTAAGCTCTGACTTTGAGGTTCTGTATTACGTTATAAATACTGTCATTATTATTTACCGCGCTGCTCAAGCATTGCCACGGCGGGCAATACTTTGCCTTCGACATACTCTAAAAAAGCACCGCCGCCGGTTGAGATATACGATACTTTATCGGCAATGCCATATTTATCAATCGCTGCCAGTGTGTCACCACCACCGGCCAAAGAAAACGCCTCGCTATTGGCAATCGCTTCGCTAATAGCTTTGGTGCCAGCACCAAATTGGTCAAACTCAAACACACCAACGGGGCCATTCCACAAAATGGTTTTTGCACCTTTTAGAATAGCGGCAATTTCTGCACTGGACTCTGGGCCAATATCAAAAATCATATCGTCGACGCTAACCTCAGCGGCGGCTTTTAATTCTGCCGTGGCGGTTTCTGAAAACTCTTTAGCGGTCACTACATCTACCGGTACCGGAATATTTGTTTTCGCCATTAGCGCTTTAGCGTCATTAATCAGATCATGTTCGCATAATGATTTACCGACTGGCTTGCCACTGGCGGCCAAAAAAGTATTGGCAATACCACCGCCGACAATTAACTGATCAACTTTTTCGGACAAGGTTTCTAATACGGTCAGTTTGGTAGACACTTTAGAGCCACCCACAATAGCGACCATCGGCCGCGCAGGATTGGCTAAGGCTTTGCCTAGCGCATCGAGTTCACCGGCTAATAAGGGGCCGGCGCAGGCGACATCGGCAAACTTGGCAACACCGTGGGTAGAGGCTTGTGCTCGATGGGCGGTGCCAAAAGCATCCATTACAAAAATATCGCATAACGAGGCATAGGCTTTGGCTAGCGTTTCATCATCTTTTTTCTCGCCAGGATTAAAGCGCACGTTTTCTAGCAATGCTAATTGGCCGTCGGCCAGCTCGACGCCTTGTTGCTGCCAATCTGTCAACACAGGTACAGTGCGATCTAGCATTTTCGCCATGTGGTCAGCGACTGGCTGCAGTGAATATTGCGACTCAAACTGACCTTCGGTGGGGCGACCCAGATGTGACATTACGATAACTTTGGCACCGGCTTTTAAGGCCATCTCAATGGTTGGCAAAGCGGCGCGAATACGCGCATCGCTGCTGACTTTGCCATCTTTAATGGGCAC
>JBNMPW010000152.1:0-6980 GCA_051277205.1 Oceanicoccus sp.
TGCAAACCGGCTGGATGCATAACCGACTACGCATGGTCACGGCGATGTTTCTAACAAAAAATTTGTTCATAGATTGGCGCTGGGGTGAACGCTTTTTTATGCAGCACCTCATCGATGGTCACCTGGCGTCTAACAATGGAGGTTGGCAGTGGTCAGCTTCTACTGGAACCGATGCTGTGCCTTACTTTCGGGTGTTTAATCCCACGACACAAGGGCAGCGTTTTGATACCAGCGGGGAATTTATTCGCCAGTTTGTGCCGGAGCTTGCTCATCTTGATAATAAGCTGATCCATGAACCTAAACTGGATTTGTTTTCGGACAGTGATTACCCCGCGCCAATGGTTAATGTGGGCGAGACACGCAAGGCGGCGATTGCCGCGTTTAAAGCCTTGCGGTAAATAAACGGGCAATGCGTTGAAATTGGCAGCAAATATCTTAAGTCCTGTCCTTGCATCCACGTCCTTAAATGCCTGTCCTTGCATCCATAGTCATTGCATCCATAACTTTCTCTCTCAACTCTTAATCGGTTGAGATTTAGAAGCTGCTCTTAAAAACGGACGGTTGTGCAGAACCCTTTTACAGTATAAGAGCAACCAGGCTTTTTATTCAATTGACGAAGCCAATGGATTGAATAACCAGGGCTCTTTATCTCTCATAGTCTGCTCAAAACTAATAATTTTTTCGCGTTCAAGCAGCGTAACGCTAATCTCATCACGGCCCGACAACAAGTTATTGCGGCGAGCTTTGTCCAACTCAAAAGACCATCGTAACCCTGCTGAGGTTGAATAAATCTCGCAAGATTCAAGGTCAATGGTGAGTTCAAGGCATCTATCTCTATCGCAGAGATCAATCAACGTATTAACCTGCTCGACAGACAATATGACCGGTAGCAATCCATTTTTGAAACAATTGTTATAAAATATATCGGCAAAACTCGGGGCAATGACCACCCCGATACCGTAATCCCGCAGTGCCCAAACCGCCGGTTCACGGCTCGACCCGCAGCCAAAGTTAGCGCGCGACAATACAATACTTGCCCCTTGGTATTTAGGTTGATTGAGTACAAAGTCAGGGTTTATTCGGCGGCTGCCAGAGGCGGTTTGCACGTCGCCCGGATCGATATAACGCAAATCATCAAACAGCCAATCGCCATAACCCACTTTGCTGATGGATTTTAAATATTGTTTTGGCAGAATGACATCAGTATCTACATTGGCGCGGTCAAAAGGTAGCGCCCTACCAGTGTGACATTTAAAAGCCTGCATCGCTAAAAGCTCTCCTTACTAACATCCACAAAATGTCCAGCAATACCAGCTGCAGCTGCCATTGCTGGACTTACCAAATGCGTACGACCACCCCTGCCCTGCCGGCCGATGAAATTACGATTTGACGTTGACGCACAATGCTCACCGGGGAGTAATTGATCAGCATTCATGCCAAGGCACATCGAGCAGCCTGGCTCCCGCCATTCAAAACCTGCCGCCTTAATAATATGATCCAAACCTTCTTTTTCAGCCTGCCGTTTTACTAACCCGGAACCAGGAACTACCATACCTTGCGTAACCGTCGAGGCGAGTTGTTTGCCGTCCACGACCTTCGCCACTGCACGAATATCTTCAATGCGAGAATTGGTACAAGAACCTATAAACACACGGTCAATATGTATATCAGTAATGGCAGTGCAGGGCTCTAAACCCATATATTCCAAAGCTAAACGATAATCTGCAGACTTACCCGAATCCGTTTGTTGTTCGGGGTCAGGCACGACGCCATCAACAGCTACCACCATCTCTGGTGATATTCCCCAAGTGACTTGTGGACGGATATCAGCTGCATCAAAGGTGTAAGCCACATCGAAATGCGCATCAGCATCTGAATACAATTGTCGCCAGTTCACCACAGCTTGATCCCACTGGTCATCCTTGGGTGCAAATGGGCGACCCTTCACATACGCTTCAGTTGTTTCATCAAACGCCACCAAGCCAGCTCTTGCACCGACCTCAATAGCCATATTGCAAACCGTCATACGTCCTTCCATCGATAGCGAACGAATAGCCGGCCCGGCGAACTCAATAGTGCAACCTGTACCGGACGCCGTGCCGATTTGACCAATCACATAAAGCACTAAATCTTTAGCGGTGACACCCATGCCCAACTCACCCTTAACGTCTATCAGCATATTGCGTGCTTTACGCTGCCATAGGCATTGAGTCACCAATACATGTTCAACCTCAGAGGTACCAACACCCACACCGAGAGCCGCCAGCGCACCATGGGTGGCTGTGTGTGAATCACCACAGACCACCGTTGTACCTGGCAGCGTCAACCCTTGCTCTGGAGCGATAACGTGAACAATTCCCTGCCGCTCATCGCTTAAAGAAAACTGGCGTAAACCAAATTGCTTACAGTTATCGTCTAATGCTTTAACCTGAATCCGCGAGACATCATCATCGATACCATCAATGCCTAATTCACGATCAGTGGTCGGGACATTATGGTCAGGCGTGGCGATAATCGACTCAGGTCGCCATGGCGCTCGGCCTGCATCTCTCAAACCGTCAAAAGCTTGGGCAGAGGACACTTCATGCAAAATATGGCGATCAATATAAATCAATGACGCGCCGTCTTCAGAGTTCATAACACAGCGCCGATCCCAGAGTTTGTCATAGAGTGTTGCAGGTGAATAGGTGACGCCCATGAATGTGCTTCCTAATATCTGAATGGCTAAACGACTAAGCCGGGAGCTGAAGAAAAAACCTCTACAGCATGACACTTTGTGCGAATCGATTTAGACCCTTCTACCGAATCGTTGCCGGCTTTAACTTTCTGAAAAAATACGATACCGGCAGTAGTAGGCATATGACTTTAACCTATCTGGTTTTAACTGTCTCAATAGGCACGCCACAATTAAACGGCCCACATCAACACTGAGATAATAATGTAACGCTTTTTGCTTTAAAGATCAGTTACCCTAGGCAGTTTTATAGCTGTTGGAAAAATCATACAGTCCGTTTTTTCGCCATCAGATGGGCCCTGAAATTTGATGACAGACATCTTCCACTTGGCAGCCAAAAGAAATTCGTACTCCGATGTATTCTTCACAGACAACATTATCTATTTTCTGGTTTTTTACCATGACAATTATCAATGTATTTCGGTCATCAGAAACCTATTGCCCAAGAGATGCTGTAGAGACCATCAACATTAGCGATGATCAAGACTTTAGCCACATAATAGCTAAGATAAGCATCTCGTAAAATGTCAATTTTAAGGGGCAATCCGTTGGGACATTTTGTTGATTTCAAGCCATGTCTGCATTATTGCGCCATCGTCCAGGGCTAAGTTGGTAGAGTTTCTTGAAGCGGTGGGCGAAACTGGCACTGTCGGCATACCCTACTGTATCAGCGACTTGCTCAAGACTGTAGTTTGTATAACGTAGTAGGTAGCAGGCATATTCCATGCGGGCCTGGGTAAGCAATTTCATTGGCGTCTTGCCCGTTTCTTTTTTACATAACCGATAGAATTGTGGCTCTGAAATGTGCAGTTCAGCAGCGAGAGAACTGACAGCCCATGGTAACTGCAACTGCTTGTTAACATTACGCATAAGTGCTTGAAAGCGCTGCTGCTGTGGATTTTGTGTGGGTGTTTTGCTTAGCGTCTGCTCAATCTGATAGAGCAGCACTTCGATGAGTCTTAGCTGAATGTCAGACTGGTACCGGCCATCACTGAGGTTAAAATCTCTAATCAACGACATGGTTTGATACAGCAACGAGGTATCGTCACTTTTCCAAACGCCTGCCGTCAGTTGGTGAATGAACTGATACTCGGGGCAGTCATGTAACAATAGCCAGCACATGTCCCAATGTTCAGCGTCAAGCTCATAGAGAAATGGCGTGCCTGCCGGGATCAGCATCACTGTGTTTGCTTCGATAGATTGGCAGCCCGAGGCTAAACTAAGTTTTCCCGCACCTGACTTGGTTGATATTAAGTAATGGACATCAACGCTATCATTTTGCCGGCCATTGAAATATTCGCCTTTACCGGTTTTGCCTATCTGATAGGTATTTCTTAAGTGTGAGACGCCTGCGCATGCAATAAAGGATTTTCCGTTACCTGGAAGCGATTCAACGTTGAGTAAATACTCCTTACAACTAGGATGGATATTAAGAATGTCACGCCACATATTTTTACACAAATGATAGTTTTAGACATGATACATGACATTCGCAATGATGTTTATTTACTCATACTCTTATAAAATAGATCGCAACACTATTTACCTGCCTTTGAATAATATTTTATACCATCATGTTAAATAACAATACCTCAGCACTCAGACAAAGCCTCAAACTTGCCTGGCCTATTTCGTTGCAAAGTATCCTAGTGACCATGCTGGGAATGAGCGACATTATGATGGTAGGGCATCTGGGTGATGCAGCCGTTGCGTCTGTTGGATTGGGCAACCGTATTCAGTTTGTGGTGCTGATCATTTTGTCTGGCCTTGCTACTGGCGTGGGTGTGTTATCTGCGCAGTATTTTGGCGCGGGGAAAACCGGCCGTATCAGTTCGGTCATTATTAAAACACTGGCTATTGGCGCTGGGGTTTTACTGCCAGTGGTCTTACTGACCTTTACCTTTGGTGATTTTATAGTTGGGCTGGGAACCACTGATCCAGTAATAATTAATACAGGCAAAAAATATCTGTGGGTCACTATGCCCAGTTTAGCGTTTGTTGTAGTGGTCATGGTTTTTGAGAATGCCTTGCGTGGGTTCGGCCAAGTTAAGTTTTCTATGGTGCTTGGCGTTATTGCGATTGTTTTCAATATCGCCCTGAACTATTGGTTAATTAATGGCGGTTTAGGCGTTGATGCGCTGGGCGTGGCTGGTGCGGCTTGGGCAACCTTTATCGCTAGAGGACTTCATGCGCTACTGATCGTATTCTGGCTGGCTAAACGTAAGCATATTGTCTTTCCCACTCGACCAATCACTAATGAATTTTATGATAAAGGACAGTGGGTACATTTAATTAAACTGGTATGGCCGATGATGGTGAGCTTTGGTGTTTGGTCATTAGGCACATTTGTTTATCAACTTATCTATGGACGTATCGGTACACAAGAACTCGCCGTAATGAGCTTGATGGCGCCACTGGAAGGCTTGCTGGTTGCCTTCTTTTTTGGTTTTGCTTCCGCCTGTACCATTATGGTGGGTCAGCGACTTGGACAAGACGCATTCAGTTCTGCCTGGTCTGTGGCGAGAGGGTTTGTTATTAGTGCGCCTATCGTCACTTTTTTCTTAGGGCTGGTGATGTGGAGTCTTGAACCCTTAGTTTTCATGCCCTATGGAAACCTAGATCAGGATACTCTTTCTGTCGCCCATGATATTTTTATGCTGATCACGTTTGGCACTTGCATCAAAGTATTTAACATGACGGCTTCGATGGGGGTTTTGCGCGCTGGGGGCGACAATAAACACTGTTTGCTTATCGATCTCTCTGGCATGTGGATTATAGGTATTCCATTAACCTTTACCGCTGCATTTTATTTTGCCTTACCGATTTACTGGGTAGTGTTGATCACCTATTCTGAAGAGGTCGTTAAATCGGTTTTGTTTGTGTATCGATTGAAAGCAAAATACTGGCTGCGCAATCTAGCAATAGATATACCATCTGCAACTTCTATCTCGTCAAATTAGCTCTCAGCGGAGCCATATGGAAGCTTAATCACCAG
The DNA here is from genome assembly GCA_051277205.1 of Oceanicoccus sp. Taxonomy (GTDB): domain Bacteria; phylum Pseudomonadota; class Gammaproteobacteria; order Pseudomonadales; family Dasaniaceae; genus Oceanicoccus. The sequence continues at coordinate 5,730 of JBNMPW010000152.1, forward strand.
AGCAAACCATGATCAGTAAGACTACAGTGACAAGTTAAGGCACTGCCACCACGGAATATCTCCGCTCAACCATCTGGTTAATAGCCTCAGTTTTAAACTCATCGATAACGGATATCTGGAAACAGCGATATGATTTTAGATATTCTCTAGCTATTGTTAGGACTTTTCCACCCTGGATAATAGGGTGTATAAGGATCCGATTTATAGTCTTCAGAAATATAACCAGTACAGCGTGGAGGTTTTTTGTTGGTCCGTGCTGCTAGATTTAATGTGCTGGGTGCGGCCCATGGTGCCGGAAAACGCATGCCGACACCGGCAGAAACACAGGCAATCACTTGCAATGAAACAAAGATAAAATAGTTATCATACAGCGCTAAATAAGTGAGATTGATCGCTAAGTTAGGAATGTGGCAGCCTAATGCCTTAATGACTTGTGTTAGCGGCGTGTCATGTTCTGGCGCGATATAGTGATCCCAGTAAATATTGTGCCAGTTGGGTTGATGCATCGATAGCACAGTAAAAGTAGCTATCCATGCAGCCCATATCGGCCAATCAATCATGCTGGCAAATAACCAAATCGATAAAAATAATTGTCCTGAGCTAGACCCCCATAAAAAACCAAATAGCGCAGACATAAGTGTATTCTTTTTTCGTTCAAAGACCGGAGTGAAATAACTCCATACTCCAGCATAAGCAATAACAATAAAGCTAACCGTGCAGGCGGTGTAAATCAGCCAGTTATCATTTTGAAATTGAGCCTCAGTAGCAATAGGGCTATTTAAAATAAGCGCCATACCACCACTAAAATATGACATTAAGTAACAAAAGCAGAAATAAATACCGGCACGCGACCAGGCGCGAATGGGGTAATATTGATCCCATTCTTTGTTTTTAAAATTACGCCAGTGATTAATGGAAAGACTGATACCAAGAATGGCGATGGCAGAAGCAAAAATAGTGAGCGACATATTGAATAATTAACTTTAGTTATTAGTATTTTATAATTGATCATAGCATGCTAATTTTTTAGTATTTTATCTTTGCACTTTATTTACAATTCGGATTATTAGAGTGTAGATACATTTATTTTTGCTACGACATTATTCGCTATAGATCTATAAGCATTTGATTTATAAGTAGAAAGATCGATTTTATAAAGAGGGCAAGAGAGCTCAGGTATGTCTTCTCTTTTACCTGAGACGGCAATACCGTGTTCTAGCCTGCCTTATTATTAGAGATTTGAAGTTGATA
>JBNMPW010000153.1:0-6964 GCA_051277205.1 Oceanicoccus sp.
CTGGGACCTGGCGATCGCGGCGGACAACATCACCGATGAAGACTATGCAGCTGCTCGTTATGATCTCCAAGCGGGAGAGCAAATTCACTGGGGCTTTAAGCGCATGGTAAGGGCGGAGTTTAATATCAGCTTCTGAGAGTCTGCCAACGCAACGCATGAACAGGAGAATTGCTCATGAGGAGTAACTCGGCATGAAAAGCACTATTACCAGTACCAGGCGCGACTTTTTGAACGGCTGGCCGCTTTTTTTCCTGATTGCGGCGCTGACTTTCGCCTGCATGATGGCTGGCTTGGTTTTGATTGGCTCCTCCACGCCAGAGGCCACCGTCGAGCTGATTCGGCTGTCGGTACAGCTCGCATCTCCCTGGATATTCATCGCCTTTGTCACTTCGGCCCTGACATAGCTTTTCCCCGGTAGCGTGTCAAAATGGCTTGCTCGCAACCGCCGTTATGTCGGATTATCCTTTGCTGCCGGATTCGGCTGGCAGGCGGTGTGCATTGCGGTGTTGTTTGCTTTGCATCCTTCCTATTACGGGGAGGAATTGCACAAGACCATCGACCTGATTGGGCGCATCGCCAGCTACATCGTTTTGATTACTATGACCGTCACCTCATTTTTTCCAGTGCGTCGAAAAATGCGCCCCGAGCATTGGCGCTGGCTGCAATGGGTGGGCATCTGGTACTTCTGGGCGGCGATTTGGGTGACCTATGCCGGTCAGGCTGTGAGCAGCGAAGTCAGGACGATTGACGTGGTATACACGGTCATGGGGCTGCTTGTGCTTTTTCTTCGTGTTGCCGCCTATCTAAAGACCCGGGCCGGCCAGCGCATTCAAAAAACTGGCGGCCTAGGCACATAAAAGGTTTTTTCATAACAGTAAAGATGGTTGGCTAAGTGTTAGGAGTATATTCACTCACAGGCAGCTTCTATTCGCACTGGCGTGCAGCCCTTGATGGGTTTGCCCGCTCACCTTTTTTGAAAAAAATTTTAGACCGATTACTATGACATTATAAATGTATTAACTTCGATAGGCAGGACGGCGTGGCTCATATCGAGCTAAACCGACTTGAAAAAGCCAGGGGGTATTTATCCTTCCTATACTCTTTCGGCGACAACACATGTACCGTACCAAACAAATAAATAACTGTATCTTCATCAGACAACTGCCACATGGCTGGACTATTAGTTGTGACTATCGATGCTTTGGTGTTAGCCTCTATAGAATTATTTTATTTAGCGTTGGCACTACTGGCTAAACCTACCATCAATAGAACAGTCACGCCGAAAGAGATAATAAGAGTTTTTTTCATGAGCATTTCTTTATTCAAAAGACTATAGTTTAATTCAAGAATTTAATTTAATATCTCGATTTTAATTCAGTCGTGAAAAAAAAGATTCATAATTGAATCGGCACACAGATTGCCTCTGAATAACAGCAGCGTAACAAATCAAATCATGAGCAACAAAAAATTATTTTATGATAAAATTATTCATTGAATTCACGGAGTTTTCATTAGCAAGATAAAATTCACTAAAGATGAAGCAGGTAAAATCGTTAGTAAAATAAAAATTTATTTTAATGATGAGTTTGATCAAGAAATTGGAAGCTTTGAAGCTGAGTTTTAATCGATTTTTTTGCTAAATAAATAGGCCGTAATTTTATAATCGCGGCCTATCTGGCGCGCAGGTATTATTTTCTGAAAAGTCAGAAGAGATTGGCTATTTGATACAGGAGATAGAAAAGCCTACGGATTGAAATGCGAGAAAAAATCAAATAAATACTTAGTACCTAAAAAACTTTTACCTATTTTCCACCTATTTTCCACCTAATTTTCTACAATTAAATAAATTTTAAGATAGCACGATCTAAAACTAACAACTAAAAGTAGCACTTAGACAATATTCCCAAGTGCTATTTTAATGGCAATAGAAAACCGACAATCAAGCAAAGCTTTACAAGTTTGGCTTAACCCCTGTCATTTCAATGGATAAGTCCCAAAGCTTTTTTGCAATTTCTTTGTCGTGACTGCGCCGAGTCGACGTTACTTTAATCGCTGGGCCCGCAATATTGCCTCGCTTAGACGGCCCATAATATTCGCCGCCCCGCACACCCTCCATAGTAGCTGCACACAATGTTGGCCAAGCGCCTTGCTCGGCCGAATTAAACAACAGTTTTAAAACAGGCATCAATATCATAAAAGGTTTTGGGACATATCGAGGCAATTCTGTATCTGCCACACCGGGGTGAGCCACAACTGAAATAGTTTCATCACCAATGGCGCTTAAACGGCGCTGTAATTCATAGCCAAAATACAAATTTGCAATTTTGCTTTGCGCGTAGCGTGTCAATGTATTATAAGATTTTTTGGCATTAATATCGTCAAAATAAATCTGGCCTCTTCTATGAGCAATGCTGGCGGTACTTACAATTCTGGCATTAGCTGTGGCACGAATTTTATCCAACAATAATGAAGTTAACGCAAACGGACCTAAATGATTGACCCCAAACTGTGATTCAAAACCATCTTCCGTATACTCCAGAGGTGGCACCATAATGCCTGCGTTATTGATCAGTATATCCAAGCGTGGCTCTTGGTTGATCTGCTCCGCTGCTTTTTTAATGGATGCCAAACTACCTAAATCTAATTCGATAATAACAACGTCAGCTTTAGGGAAGGCGGTTAGTATTTTGTCTTTGGCCGCTTGCGCTTTCGATTGAGAACGACAACCGAGTAATACTCGCGCGCCTTTACCGGCTAAAGCTTTCGCCGCCTCAAACCCCAAACCTGTATTCGCCCCAGTGACAACAATTGTTTTACCTGCTTGATTGGGCACGTCCGCTGCTGTAAACCCGGTCATATTTATCTCCTGAAAATATTTTGAGTGAATACTTGTTATTTTCTATGCAAAGTTTCTAAAGACAAAGAAGCGGTGAAAAATGAAAGTACGAGTGATTATCAACTGTCACCAACCTCTTTAATCCCCATTATTGCCTAAATGGTATTTTTTAAGCCGTAAAAAAATTATAGCCTAGTAAGAAAAGGTGCTAGGGTTATAATTATATTGTATCCAATATGAAGGAAAATTGATGAACATTCAATTGCTCTCTTACCCAACCAGCCCCTATGCTATGAAAGTGGGCTGTTATTTAAAATATAAACAATTAGCATTTAAATTTATTGCTACGAACCCATTGAGCCCCCGAGAGATTCGTTTCACTCGACAGCGACAAGTTCCGGTGCTGGTGATTAATAATGAATGGAAAACAGAATCATCGGATATTGGCATTTGGATTGATACTCTATGCCCAGAAAGACCTTTATTGGGAAATAACAAGGACCAAAGAGCGGAAATTCTTAACGTCGACAAATGGATTAGTGACAAACTTATTCCTGGGCGTTTTCGAAATGCCATTGAATGGAGCAGCACTAAAAATGGTTTATATAATGGCTGGCATCTTGCCAGATTAGTCCATTCAGCATCGCCGCTACCTATTATCGCCAGAATGATATGGCCATTTGCGTTAAAGCGTGCACCATTTATTGTCGCTATGATGGAGCAAATCGACTTACAGGAAAGCCTTGAAGCTATGCATGAACGTTTAGCCATAGAGTTTATTGAACATCTTCAAGGCGGTCCATTTCTTGCTGGACAACAGCAATGCTCCTTAGCCGATTTGTCAGCCTACCCACTTCTATTGTCGCAAAAGTTGTTGGGTATGAAAGGCCGATCAGTGTATCTAGAGCATTCTGAAATTTATAACTGGGCAAAAAAAGTAGCTAAACTATTACCCGAAAATCCATTGTTAGTAGATGATAGATATATTAAAAAAATGATATTTTAATAAACAGCCGTAAAGCATTAAATTAAAAATGATACTGCCTTTACTCAAGCTAACAAACTAAAGCTAGTCACTTACATTTTATATCCATACTCGGCAATGCCACCAGCATGCCTGCGAGACTGCCGAGCACCGGTGCCGCAAGCTCAACGCGCGCGAGCCCGGAGTCTTCGGCTTTTGCATCGCGCAACACCCTGGGCCCCTCGACAAAAACCTTCGCTGCAACACTCAACCCCAACGCCAAGACGGGCAGAGGACTGATGAGTGCAAGGGCGAGTGTTGATACGGCAATTCCGATGCCGCGCACTCGCCACGAGAACCTCGTTGACAAGAGCAGCAACTGCGCTGAAGCGAAGAATGCGAGCGCGAAGCTGTTGAAGTTCAAAAACTTATTAACCAAATCTCCTGCGCGATCGCTGAGCAGCACGCCGTCGAACAAGCCCAGTCTCGGAAACAATGGTACCAGACTGTGATCGCCCAGTTGCAGCGCGCCGTGATGCCGCGCGATTCCAACCAAATGTTCGAAGACACCGACCTCACCAGCAGCCAGCGCGCCAAAAAGCGCGGGTATCCAAACCAAACTGAGCCGCCCAGCAAATTGCAGCAATCCGAGTGGGTCCAAAATAAAGAACGGAACCGTACAGGCCGCCAACCGAAGCCAGCGGTTCGAGGTCTGCACTCCAACCGCAAGCCACAACGCACACAGAAACCCGGCAAGTCCGAGCGCGTTGCTGAGCAAGCTCATATGGAACGCGCTTGCACCGAACACCTGGCCACCTGCCGCCAATGTGGCATGCCATAGCCAATAGACGTTGGCGGGCATCTCAACACCGGACGGATTCGTCGGCGGCCAGATCCCCGCGGCGATCTGGCTGATATACGCCGCGTGATGCAACCCCTAACAGCAATGCAAAGCCTTGACCAAAATCGCTATCGCCTAAAAACAAATACAATGTATCCATCAAACCTTCAACGAGGTTGATGTCGCCGGCAGGTATGGCAGCCAATACAGCAATGGTGCCCAAGGTATAAAAGGATATGATCATAAAGCCGGAGATAAAAATAGCGCGGGGTACATCTTTGGCAGGGTTAGTCACTTCTTCGCTGCTGGCGCTGACTAATTCAAAACCGAGCATGGCGGGAATATATTGTAGGCGGCTACTCAAGTCGGGTTTCATGCTTTCAAAGGTTAATGGGTTGGCCATGCCATTGTTTTGGGTAAAGGCATAAGCGCCCATGATGATCACCGAGAAAATAATAACTTTTAAAATCGCCCCCAGATTGGGAACCCATTTACCAATATCGAGGGTGACGACGTTCACCAACACGGCAATCCAAGTCAGAATGATGCTGATAATTATTTGTCCTTGCAGCGAAAGATCCGGATAAAAAAGTTGCTTAAAAATCCCTGCAAATAAAATAAAAATAGCAGGCATCCATACCGCAGTATTGACCCAGTATCCCTAGGTTGCCCGAGACGCCCAACTGCCGCCAGTAGGAATAAACCACCCCTTTAGGGGTGCTATAATAGAGACGGTTAAACACCCCTAAAGGGGTATTAAAATTGACTGACAACTGCATTAGGCTAGATATGAGTCCCAATGGACTTTTTCTCACTTTCAATGCTAAATCACAGCCCAAGGATTCCTTATGTTAAGCAGCAATGAAACACAACTGGATGAGTTTTTAGCACAATATCCAGAGATAGAGCTGTTTGAAGTAATTTTGCCTGATGTAAATGCTGGCTTAAGAGGCAAATGGATTAGCCGCGAAAAAATACGTAAAATTTTATCCGGCGGCATTAAATTACCCTTAAGCAGTTTGGTGTTTGATATTTGGGGTCGCGACCCCGAAGCGCTGGTTTTTAAGACCGGTGATGGCGATGGTTTGTGCCGGGCAGACCTACGTACCTTGGCCCCAGTGCCGTGGTTGGATCGTCCTACTGGCCAGTTATTGGTTTGCCTAGACGAGCTCGACGGTAGCAGCTGTGGTTATGACGCCAGATCAATACTAACTACATTAATGGCGCGGCTGAAAAAATTAGGCTTAACGCCGATGTTAGCCAGCGAAATGGAGTTTTATTTATTTAAGGCTGATACCGATGAGCGGGGCCGGCCACAGCATTCGCAGCAAAGTCTCGATGTACAAGGTGGGCAAACCTACGGCATCGAGCTGATGCAAGATATGTCGGAAGTAATGCATGCTATTCGAGATGCCTGTGCTGTTCAAAACCTCCCCGTTGATACCTTGATTAAAGAGGCAGCGCCTTCGCAGTATGAAATTAATCTTACCCATCAGCCCGACGCCTTATTAGCCGCCGATCATGCGCTGATGTTACAGCGGGTGATTAAAGGTGTGGCGAAAAAACATGGCTTGCGAGCCTCGTTTATGGCCAAGCCTTTCGGTGATTTAGCCGGTAACGGTATGCATATGCACTGCAGCATGTTGGATGATGAGGGCAATAATGCCTTTGATAATCAAACCGATGAAGGCAATGATTTATTGCGTCATGCTATTGCCGGTTGTTTGGCAACGATGCAGGACAGTATGTTGCTGTTTGCCCCCCACCTTAATTCTTATCGCCGTTTTCAGCGCGGCTCACACGCGCCGTTATCGCCAACTTGGGGTTATGAAAACCGTACCGTGGCGATTCGCGTGCCAGCCGATAGCCATCAAGCGATGCGACTTGAGCACCGCGTGGCTGGCGCTGATGCCAACCCCTATTTAGTGATGTCGGCGATTTTGGCTGGCATGTTGTACGGCATAGAAAATAAGTTAGAAGCGCCGGCTTATACTGAGGGCAACGCTTACAATGCGGCGGTGGATCAACCCTTGCCGCGGTATTGGGCCGATGCCTTAGGCTGCTTTTCTCAATCAGATTTTATAAAAGATTATCTGGGTGAGGAGTTTCAAGAGGCTTTCACGCTGGTTAAGCAGCAAGAAATGGATGAGTTCGATAGTCAGGTGACGGCTCTTGAGTACCAATCGAACTTATAGTCGGCATTGTGCAGCTAGCTTTCATCAAGTCACGCCCAACTTAGACAAATTCTGGGATGACTCTTTCAGAGTTAACGATTATAGTTTAACTCGCATTTAATGACCGTTTATCTCGATGATTAGGAATT
>JBNMPW010000154.1:0-6908 GCA_051277205.1 Oceanicoccus sp.
TGGCTGGCTTCATTACCACCAAAAATATACCCCGCCAAGCGCTGAAAACCACTGCTGTTTTTAGTGTGAGTAACCGCCATAATCATCGGCTCATAATGGCGAATCTCAATATTCTCGAAGCGCTGCAGTAGCTCATATTTGGGGTTTTCAGTCGCGCTAGCCATCGTTGTCGCTCCAAGCAAAAAAACCCATAAAAGGGTTTGAATCAGCAATGTCCTTCTACTAATCATAATAGTTCCCCGGTAAAAGTTCTATGGGTTGTACGGTTGAGGTTGCTAAATAGATGAGGGGGAGGCTATCCGAAACGCCACATTTCATCACAATCGTTCACTATTGATCTCTAATCACTCCATAAAAAAGCCACTTTCACAGCGCTTAATAACAACCGTAAACCTTAAGCCATGTTTAATAATTCACAGTTAAAATCGAAAGAGGAATCATTATGAAGATGTCTACATTTATCCCCGCCTTAAGCCTGTGTTTTGCGGCATCAACCATCGCCGTCGCGGACAGTATGCCTACCGGTAATGATGCCAAGCGTGTTGGTCTCGTCTCGGCAAGTATGCTGGTGGGTATTGCCAGTTTAGGACCTATCGGCGTATTGCCGGGCTTGTTGGCCGGCGCGTGGTTAGACCAAGAAGTTCTCGATGCTGATCGTGTTGAGGATATGGACATTCAGCTAACTCAGGCCAACTCGCAGCTTCGCGATATGGGCGAGAAACTAACAGCCGCTCAACTCAGCACCGAAGAGTATGCGCGTATCGCTTTGGAGCAGTTGCAATTGGAGTTGCTGTTTAAAACCAATAACAGCGCATTGACCGAGCATGGAGTGAAGCGCTTAACCTTTCTGGCAAACTTCTTGTCAGAAAACCCCGCAATACACGTGCGTCTTGATGGCTATGCCGACCCCCGTGGTGATGCGCAGTATAACCAAGACCTATCCAATCAACGGGTAGCGTCAGTCTATGACTTGCTGGTGGCAAATGGTGTTAATCACCAGCGTATAGAGAAGTATTCTTACGGCGCCAGCCAGTCTTTATCTGCGGTAGGTGACTACGACAGCTATGCCCTTGAGCGGGTGGTGAAAATCCAACTCTTTCAACAACACAGCGATGCTTTTGCCGGTATTACTGTTTCAAACTAGCACTTAAAAAAGGTGGTAGAAGAAGGTGATAGATCGCCCGGCTTTTAGCCGGGTTTTCTTGGGGTGATTAATAAAGAAGCCCTTTACGTAACCGGCAGTGAAATAGAAAATACCACGCCTTTATTATCGTCTCGGTTACGGGCTGCAATTGAGCCGCCATGAAAGTTAACAATTAAACTGACAATATATAAGCCTAAACCTAAGTGAGTGCTGTCGTTGTTTCGCTCTTCTCTTAGTGACACCATATTATCAAACAGCTGGTTTTGCATGGTCTCGGGTAACAGCGGGCCGTCGTTGCTGATCGCTAATAACACCGTGTTTTTCTGTTGCGAAAGGCGAAGGCTAATGTGACCGTCGGCAGGGCAAAAGCTCGCTGCATTATCAATCAACTTATCGAGCATTTGCACGAGTAAGTCAGGTGCAACCCACAGCTCTAAGGCGGGTTGATTGTCGACGTTATCAAATGAGATTATATGGCGGGGATATAAATCGCCATAGGCAGCGCTAAGCTCCGTTAACAGGGCCACTAAATCGGTAGCTTCTAATTCAGAATGTTGAATGCTTTCTTCAACCCGGTTGGCTTCACTCATGGCGGTGATAATGTTGCCTAAACGCAACGCGCCTTCTTTGGCCCGTTGCTGATAGACAAGGCTTTGCTTATCTAAAGGTTGAGTCTCCAAGTTATCAAGCGATGAATGGATAATGGCCAGTGGCGTGCGCAACTCGTGAGAAAGTTTACGCGACAAGGTTTGCAAATAGTCGGTGTAGTCGCCAATACGTTTCATTAACTCGCCGTAGTTGCGCGTTAATACGCCTATCTCATCGCTGGCATTGCTTTGCGGATAATACCGAGAAATCTGTCCCTGCTGGTCGAGCGCATTTTGGGTAGCTGTACTCAATTGCCGTATCCGCCATGACAGCCAACTGGCATAGGCCAACAGCGCTAAGGTGGCGCCGCCCATAATGAGTATGCTCAGTGAAAAAAGCCGGTTAAAAGCTTGATCCGTGAGCGAGGCAGTTTGTTCGCTACTTTGTTCAGCAAGCAAAATTGCCACCACGTTATCGTTTACAAAAATGGGCTCGGCATGGGTGAGAATGTGATGGTTGGCCCGCAAGGAATTTTTATACCACGTCGCACTACTTTGTCCGGCGGCGGCACGTTTAAATTCTTGGCGGTCAAAAAAGTTGATGCCATCTATGTAGGTCGGCTGCTCTTGATAGCGCTCTGCCAATAAAGCGCGGTAGAATTTTTGCAGCAGCCAATGGCTAGTTGAGCTGTTGCGGGTATCAAGGCTACCGCTAGAGGCTAACATCCAACCTTGAGGGTTAAGCAGTCTTAAGCGCTGGCCCGATTGAACGAAGCTGCTGATCCGCGCTTTAATGCCATCGGACTGGAAGATAAGTTCGGGGGTTATCGAGTCAGCGGCCTGCGGGCCCAAACGGCTGCGACCATAGTCCGATTCATCAATGACATAAAAGCTTAACTGCCCCTTGGTCAAGGCTCGCGGCATCGATATTTCTATTTGGTAGCTGTCGCCATTATCAATCAAACTGGCATCAATCAATGACTCTCGATAGGTGATGCCAGCAGAGTTTAGGTAGCGGGGGGTGATTTTACCGGGCGCCACGGCGGTTAAAATATATTCTCTATCAGCCACCACTAACACCAAGCGGTCGCCGTTGTTGGCCAGCGATAAATTAGGGTTGTTAAAGCGCATCTCATTGTTGTTAATCTCAAAAAACAACATCAGCTGATCTTTATGCACAGCGCAGCGATAACGAATTTGTACAGGGGCATTGTTCTTGGGGGTGCTACCGGAGATGTCAGGCCATCGGCTCCAGTTTATATCGGGCCATTCATCATTATAGCCATCGGGCTCAATCAAATAAGCCATCGGGTGGCAGTAAAATGTCGGGGTTATATTTGAAGCGTCGTGATGGGTAATGTTGTTGGCATTGCTGCTGGCGTCAGCGCCATTAAGCTGCAGTGAGCTTGGATTTTGCGCCAGTACTGTTGCAATAACCTGGCTAGAGGCGCGCAGGGTTTGTTCTTGGCCGGATCTCAAAGAGGCATCTATTTCTTGTAAATACTGACAGCCCGACCACGGGATACTCAGTAGCAATAAACTGACAATAAAAAGTTGTTTGTTTAAGGTCATCATCACACTTGCCAGCGATACCCTAGGCCATAAGCGGTACTGATAGCATTAAACTCACTGTCTATCGCCTGAAACTTTTTTCGTATCCGTTTGATATGTGAGGTAATGGTGTTGTCATCCAATACCACCTTGGCGGCATCCATCAACTGCTCGCGGCTTTTAACCTGGCCAGGGTGGCGGGCCAAACTGTGGATCACCCAAAATTCAGTAACGGTCATATCCAACGGTTGTTGCTGCCAGCGAATACGCATTTGTTCAATGTTGATAGTTAGGTCGCCAGTGCTAATGATTTGCTCTGGCGCAGTAGGCTTGCTTAAGGCATCGACACGACGAAACAGCGCCACCATGCGGGCCATCATATGGTGCAGGCCAATATCTTTGGTGAGGTAATCATCAGCGCCTAAGCGCAGGCCAGAAATTTTATCAAACTCACTTTCCCTAGCAGTTAAAAACACAATAGGTAATGTTTTGGAACGGCTGCGCAGCTCTCGGCATAACTCAAAGCCACCTTCTACTTCATCTTCTAAGCCAACATCAATTACCGCTAAATCCGGCAGGCCTTGTTCAAAGGCCACCAAAGCGGTGGGGCGGTTGCGGTAAATACTGACGGTGTAGCCTTGTTTGATAAACGCATCGCGGTAATTCTCTGCGATATGTACCTCATCTTCCACGATGGCAATATGTTTACTCATCGATCATCCTATTTGTTGGTGGCTGCAATTCGAGTTTTCAGCATTGTAACGCAGAAATTGGCTTTTTAAACAAATGCCACAATTCGCCATAATTGCTCACCACAATTCCATCATTGCGCCACAAAAAGGCCAAACCAAGCATGTTTACTACTGGTCAGCACTTATGCCTAGGGAGATAAACAATGTTTAATCTAAAGCGAGGTCCTCATCCTGTTTTTATCGAGGATGAAAAGTATCTAGCCAATCCACACCGACGCTTACGATTGCGCTTCGTCTTGTTGTTACTGATGGTTCTAATTGGCAGCTGGGCGTGGCACAGTGCCAGCGCCGAGCGCAATACTGATGCAGGCGGTCGTCTAATGGCGACGGATAGTGAGGGCGCAGCGTTAACCAATGCCTTTGCCAATATCAATAACAACGTCACCATCAACGTCAGCGGCATGGTGGCGCATGTGTCGGTACAGCAAAGCTTTAAAAATACCCATGATGATTGGCTGCAGGCGGTGTATGTTTTTCCGCTGCCCGATAAAGCGGCGGTGCACCGCATGCGCATTAAAATAGGCGATCGAATAATCGACGGCAGTATAAGAGAGAAGGCCGAGGCTAAAGCTATTTTTCAGCAAGCAAAGGCGAAAGGTAAAAAAGCCGCCTTGGTCGATCAGCATCGACCCAACTTATTTAAAACCACCGTCGCTAACATTCCCCCCGGTGAGACCATTACCGTCGAGTTAGACTATATCGATAAGGTGGCTTATCAGCAGGACCAGTTTGCGCTGCGTTACCCGTTGGCCATCACTCGGCGTTATTCGCCGGTACCTTTTCCGTATTCAGAGCATCCGTACTCAGAGCATCAGACCCTAGACCAAGAGTCTGTTGACCATCAAGCGATGGACGCGTTGATGATCGATCACTTTGGTTGGTCGGTAGCAACAGCTTTGCCCACGCCTGTTAATAAAGCAACGGTAGCATTAACGGTGGAGTTAGATGCCGGCTTGCCGCTTAAAAATATTAACAGCGCGCATCATGGCATCGACATCACACAGCAGAATAATATCTATGCCATAAGCCTCGATAATTCTGTTGCCGCACTAGAGCAAGATTTCGTACTGCGCTGGCAGCCGCAATCTGGCCAAGCACCAACAGCGGCATTATTTAAAGAGCGAGTAGAAGGTGAAGAGTATCTGCAGCTAATGCTGTTACCGCCGCAAGGTTTATTGACGGAAAACTATCTGCCGCGCGAAGTTATCTATGTTATCGACACCTCTGGTTCAATGCAGGGTCGCTCTATTATTCAAGCCAAAAAAAGTTTGCTGCTGGCTTTAGAGCAGCTTAATGATCAAGACAGTTTTAATATCATCCGCTTTAGCAATACCACGCAACAGATCTTCAGCCATGCCATGCCCGCCACCGCCGATAATATTCGCCAGGCCAACGCTTTTGTTAATGCCTTGCAGGCCAATGGCGGAACCGAAATGATGCCGGCCTTGCAAGCAGCCCTGCGCGATCCGCACGATGGCGAAAATGTTAGACAGATTATTTTTATCACCGATGGTGCGGTGGGCAATGAGACGCAGCTGTTTAAGGCTATTCATCAGGGCTTAGGTCGCAGCCGTTTATTCACCATCGGTATTGGCTCGGCGCCCAACAGTTATTTTATGCGCCAAGCGGCAGCCTTTGGTCGGGGTAGCTTTACCCATATCGGTAATGTCAGTCAGGTGCAGGACGTTATGTCGCGACTGCTAAGCAAACTCAATAGACCGGTAATGAGTGATATTACCATCGACTGGCCAGCCGCCAGCGAGGTTGAACAGTACCCGCAGAAAATCCCCGATCTCTATGCCGATGAACCGGTGCTAGTGAATGTTGCCATCAAACAGCTACCTAAGCAGCTTATTGTGCGCGGCAAGCAGGGGCCGCAACAGTGGCAAAAAACGATAACCGTCGATAGCAAAGCAAACCATAAGGGTATCGCCACCTTATGGGCGCGAGAAAAAATCCAGTATTTAGAAGATGAAAAAATCAAAGGTAGAGCCGAGCCCGAAGTACGCTTGGCGATATTAGCTGTCGCCTTAAAACACCAATTGATGTCAGCCTATACCAGCTTTGTGGCGGTAGAAAAGGTGCAGCAGCAGGAGCATGAGTCGGGTCAGGATCAGCCGCCGCCAGTAAAAACTTCCGCACAACATAAATTGCGCGCCATCCTTATTCCACAAACCGCCACCCGCGCCACATGGAGCTTATTCTGGGGTAGCTGTTTATTAATATTCTTTGCCGTATTGAAATTCAGCGTGGCCAAAGAACAGCAATATGAGCAGGAGCTTGAAAATGAACGGGGTCAATAAACACTGGCGATCATCTTTGCTGATGCTGCTGTTATTAGCAGGGCTGGTGAAAATAGCCGATGCCGCCGTTATACATCTCAAGGCAGCACTAGCACAGCAGCTGATTAAACAGGCTTGGCAACAAAGCCGCGACACCGGCTTGGCGGTAAAGCCCTGGCCCTGGGCCGATACTTGGCCGGTGGTGCGCTTGCAAGCACCACAGTCAGGTGAAGACTTATATGTATTGAGAGGCGCGCAGGGCAGCGCCTTGGCCTTTGGTCCCGGTTGGCTAGACGATAGCGTTAGCCCCGATCAATCAGGCACAAAAATTATCGCCGGTCATCGGGACACTCACTTTACGTTTTTACAAAACCTGAAAAAAAGTGATGAGCTGATATTGATTAACGCACAAGGTGAGTTGCGGCACTACACTGTCACCAGTATAGAAATTATCGACAGCAGCAAACAGCAGCTGCTGATCGATAGTCAGCAGGAGCAGTTAGTCCTTATCAGCTGTTATCCCTTTAATACCCTCGAAGCCGGTGGCCCCCTGCGTTATATCGTCACCGCCTTGCCTGTTGCTAATAGACAA
>JBNMPW010000155.1:0-6854 GCA_051277205.1 Oceanicoccus sp.
CATCACCAAAGACAATATCACCTTATTACTGGATGGTATTTTATTCATGAAAGTGACCGACGCCGCTGCCGCCACCAACAATATTACCGACTACAAAACATCAGTAGTACAACTGGCGATGACTACTATGAGAAACGCGATTGGTGAAATGGAACTAGATGAATGCTTCCAAAGCCGCGACGCTATTAACGCAAAAATATTGAGCGCCATGACGGAAGCCACCGGACCTTGGGGCGTGCAAGTCACCCGCTATGAAATCAAAGACATCACCCCTCCTCAATCTATTCGCGAAGATATGGAAAAGCAAATGACGGCAGAGCGTGAAAAGCGCTCCGTGATTCTCACCGCTGAAGGGGTGAAAATCGCCGCCATCACTCGCGCCGAAGGTGAAAAACAAGCGCGGGTACTTGATGCTGAAGCGGCCAAAGCTGAGCAAGTACTGGCGGCAGAAGCCACCAAAGCCTCGCAGGTACTGGAAGCTGCCGGTAAAGCGGAAGCCATTATGCTGGTAGCAAGGGCCGATGCAGAAGCACTCGATGTGGTTGGTCAAGCGGCCAATTCTGAACAAGGTAAAGCGGCAGTGACGCTGACCTTGGCACAAGATGCTATTAAAGCGCACCAAGCTATTGCCGCTGAGGGTACCGTGGTATTAACCGACGGCAAAACCGGCGACAATATCGCCAACACCGTGGCACAGGCAATTGCGGTTTCTAGCAGTTTAAAATTAAGCGATCGTTAGTAAAGGCGAGCTATGAGCATCATCCAATATTTACTGAACAACCATGACCAAACCTTTTATTTAATCGGTGGCATCAGTCTAATCGTTGAGCTCACTATCTTAGGTTTAGGTGGCCCATTACTATTTTTCGGAATTGCCGCTTTTATTACCGGCGTTCTGTCTGGCTTGGGTATCATCAATGGCTGGGAAGCAGAAATATTTACCCTCGGCGTGACGACCACTCTCCTGACGGTGACACTCTGGAAGCCACTGAAAAAATTTCAAAACTCAGGTGGCGGCCCCGATAACAGCAGCGACATGGTCGGTCGCCATGTACCTGTCGCTAGCGATATCAATAAAAGTAGCGGAAAGATTCGCTATTCCGGTATAGATTGGAATGCGCGTATGAGCGAGGACGCTGAGGTCGACAATATTGTAACTGGAGAGATGTGCCAAATCGTTGGTGTTGATGGCACCACCATGTTGATTAAACCGCTTGCATAGCCCTAGCTACTTAAGAAGCGCTCAATGAACATCCAAGTAGGCATGGGTTGCACAGAATAAGGTTTATGCGACAAAATTGGCCTTACATTTAGGCTCGTCGGTTTCGGCTTGCGAGTTTGACTTGCTGTTTATCTGATTATTCAGCTTTATAAAAACAATAAATAACCTTGAAATAGCGCCCGCAACCGCCGCATGGGCAGTATATAAAAAGAAGAGAACCGTTTTGCTAAGTTATAGACATTCATTTCACGCCGGCAATTTTGCGGATATTATCAAGCATGTAGTGCTGATTGAAACCTTGCAGTACTTGACGCAAAAAGATAAGCCTTTTGAGTATATCGATACCCATGCGGGCGCAGGCCTTTATGACTTAGGCTCATCTGATGCCAACAAACTAAAAGAGTATCAAGCCGGAATAGCAAAATTATCCGCAGCGGATTTTCCGGAGTTACAGCACTACTTTGATATTATTCAATCGTATAATCAAACCGATAAATTATCTGTTTATCCAGGTTCACCGGCAATCGCCAAAACTTTTTTGCGGCGCCAAGATCGCGCCTGGCTTTATGAGTTACACCCGCGAGATTATAAATCGTTACACGACAATCTCGGCAGCCATAAAAAGATCGGTATCTTTTGCCAAGATGGCTTCCAACAACTGAAAGCCTTATTACCACCTGCCAGTCGCCGGGCATTGGTGTTAATTGACCCATCCTATGAAGTCAAATTCGAATATGACCTAGTGTTTGATACACTCCAAGATAGCTACAAAAAATTTGCTACCGGCAGTTACCTGCTATGGTACCCGGTGGTCGATAGACAACGTGTAGAACGACTGGAAAAAAAGTTTATTCGCAGCGGCATTAAAAACATTCAACGTTTTGAACTGGGCGTAGCAGCAGACTCCGATGAGACAGGCATGACCGCGTCTGGCATGTTTGTCATCAACCCGCCGTGGACGCTTTATGATCGCATGGCTGCCATATTGCCACGATTAGCAAAAACGCTAGGCAATGACAATGAAAAAGCGCATTACAAATGTGATGTCATCGCCGGTGAATAAGCCCCTTAATATCGCTAAAAATATACTTGAGCTTTACTATGAATATTGAACAAGTTCACCCACAGCTTCGGCCAATCATCGCAAAAATCCCTAACCTGCCTTATCATAACCGTTGGTTTTTATTCGTTCTTAATTTAATCATCGGCCTTACTAAAAAAATCAAACCCATCGACGGCGTCACTATTAGCCAACGCCAACTCGGCAATACGCAAGTGCGTATTTATACCCCGCAACAAGCCAGCTCGGGAGCGGCCTTAATCTGGTTACATGGGGGCGGCTTGATCACCGGCCATGCAGGGATGAATGCAGATTTGTGTGCAGACTATGCTAAAAAATTAAATCTAGTGGTGTTATCTGTTGAGTATCGCCTAGCCCCTAAGCACCCGTTTCCCGCAGGTCGAGATGATTGCCTAGAAGTTTGGCAATGGTTACAAAAAAACAGCATGGATTTGGGCATAGATCCCAAACGGATTGTTCTTGCAGGGCAAAGTGCTGGTGCCAATTTGGCCACCAGCTTGGCGCAATTACTGCGCGACCAAGACGGCATACAGCCAGCTGCGCAAGTATTGTTCTGCCCTATGCTAGATGACCGTACAGCAACGAATATCGAGCTGAGCGCTACCAAGTATCTGATCTGGAGCTATGCGAACAACGCTGCTGCATGGCATTGGTATTTGGGGCAGCCGCCGGGACTGGAGCATGTCGCCGATTATGCAGTGCCGGCACGGCAAACGAATTTATCCGGCATGCCTGCTAGCTGGATAACGGCCGGCGAGCTAGACCTTTTTTATAAAGAAGACTGCCAGTATGCCGCTGATCTAAAAAGCGCCGGCGTTGTCTGCGAATTACTGATCACACCAATGGCACCACATGGTTTTGAAACGTTTACACCTGACGCCGCCATCACCCAGCAACTTCATGCCGCTAATCATGACTGGCTGCGGCAACAGCTAGACTTATAGAAACTGTTTTAGACTTAACATACTCTGCGGTCGCTGGGTAAGCTCAGCTCAACCGAAACAAACAGGAGCCTCTTATGGAACCTCGCGTTAGTATCGTCACCTTAGGCGTCGCCGACCTTGCGCGCTCTTATGAATTTTATCATCATGGCCTAGCCCTACCCGCTACCAACAAACCCGAGGCTGGGATTATTTTCTTTCAAACCAGCGGTACCTGCTTAGCCATATACCCATTAGAAAAACTAGCTGAAGATGTGGGGCTGGAATTTGAGCTTGAACGCGGCAAGTTTTCTGGTGTCACACTCGCCCACAACACCAAAAGCAAAGCAGAAGTTGATGAACTATTAAAATTAGCAGCGAGTTGTGGCGGCAAGCTAGAAAAACCGGCACGGGATACTTTCTGGGGCGGCTACAGCGGCTACTTCTCCGATCCCGATGGTTATTTATGGGAAGTTGCCTATGCCGACAGCTGGGCATTTAATGACGATAGCAGTCTAATCATTGAATAATAAGCAAGCGGATTGTAATACCAGCGCCACTGAGTGAAGATGTTACACTTACTTCTAATCTTCAACCACTCCAGACTTTTATAGCCTATGCCCACGCTTATCCGCAAAATGTCACTTCGACTATTGCAGCTCATTACCCTGCTGTTAGTCAGTGGCTATGTTGTCGGCGCCGACAATGAAAGCGATAGCAGCAGTAAAAATGTGCTGCGTATACTGACATGGTCAGGGAGTGAAAATTATCTGCCTAGAGTGGGGAAGTCGGGCAATATAGAGTTAGCGTACTTAGAACAGTTTGCCGAGTTAAACCAATTTGACTTAGAAACCATTTATGTCGATAAACGCAGCCAGTTAATACCCAGTTTACAGCAGGGCATAGGCGACCTTATTGCCTCCAATCTGACCGTCACCGATCATCGCGCAAAAATTGTTGATTTCAGCAACGCTATCGGCCAAGTAACGGAGTTTTTGGTACAAAGCAGCACCGCTGAACCAATACAAAAAAACCAAGCATTAAACGGTCTGACGCTGGCACTTCATTACTCAACCTCATTTAACATTACCGCCAGAGGGCTAAAAAACTCGTACCCAGACCTTAATATTGTCTATGTTGATGAGCGTATGAGTAACGAATCACTGTTAGATGCGGTGGCTGATGGGCGTTATGACCTGACAATTCTCGATGACAACACCCTGAAAAACATGTTGCGCTATCGTAAAGATATCAAAAAAAGCCTGCAGGCCAACAGTAAAAAAGATGTAGCCTGGGCAATCAGACCAGGCAATGGTGGTTTATTGCAACTGCTAGACCTATTTATCGACCAGCAAATAAACAGCAAAAAAAACACAGCTGACGTTATTACTGCCTGGGACCGGATCATTAAAAGAAACAAAGTTCGCTTTGTAATGCGCAATAATATTTCTTCTTATTATATTCGCCACGGCCAGCTAATGGGATTCAATTATGATATCGCTCGCAGTTTTGCCCGCGAACATAAGCTGCAATATGAAATCGTAGTAGCTCCTGATAACAGTGAATTGGTTGATTATATTTTAGAGGACAAAGCCGATATCGCGCTGGCTTTTTTAACCCCCACCGAATATCGAATAAAACAAGGCATAGATTTTACCCGCCCCTACCATCATACCGATGAAGTGTTAGTTAGCCGCAGCAAGGATGATATTAGCAACGTACAACATCTGTCGGGTCGTAGTATAGCGATCAGAAATTCTAGCGCCTACTGGAGTACCTTAAATAAGCTACGGGAAAAAAATCCGTCGATCACAATGACCGCAGTCGACGAAGACATTGAAACTGAAGAGATTATTGAAGCAGTCGGCAATGGTAAATATGATCTCACCATTGCCGACCGTCACATCCTAAAACTGGAGCAAGATATCGGTATTGACGTAAAAGCCGCCTTTACCATTGGTGACAAAAAAACCCAAGGCTGGGCGGTTAAACAAGGTAACGACATATTATTGGATAAGGCCAACCAATATCTTAAAAAGTACTATAAGGGCCTTTTTTATAACGTCACTTACAACAAGTATTTCAGAAACTTACGGCGCATTAAAGATCATCACTCAACTAGCGATCAATCGAAAAAATCGGGGAATATTTCACCCTATGATGGTCTGGTAAAAAAATACGCCGAGCGTTATAACTTTGATAGCAAACTGCTGATTTCACAGATGTACCAAGAGAGCCACTTTAAAGCTACCGCTACATCCTTTGCAGGCGCCAAGGGTTTATTTCAATTAATGCCAGCCACAGCCAAGCAGATGGGTTTTAACAATGTCACCCACCCGGAATCAGGGATCCATGCCGGCATCAAATATATGGACTGGTTGCGAGAACGCTTAAGTTATTACGATATCGACGAAGATCAAAAAATCTGGTTTAACGTGGCGGCCTACAATGCCGGCTTTGGCCATCTCAGTGATGCCATCAGTTTGGCCCGCAAAAAAGGCTGGCGCGACGACCAATGGTTTGGTGAAGTAGAAAAAGCTATGCTGTTACTATCTCAACAAAAATACGCCCGCCAGGCCCGCTTTGGTTTTGTGCGCGGCAGTGAACCAGTTAACTATGTACGCAGTGTACGCCATCGCTATCAGGCTTATAAATCGATGAATTAGTTATGCGAGAAAACCCATGCCTACTCGATTACCAGCGCTACTCGCACCGCATCTAATTTAAGCTGGGCTGATTGTATATAACCCGACATTTTCTCACTGGAGGCAACCATAAAATCGATTTCTTGTTGGCGAATATTAGGATTAATCTTCGCCAAGGCTTGCAGGCGCTCTAACTCTTGCTGTTGTTCCTCCTGCATATTAGCCGCCGCCTGCGTCACCAGCGCCAATTTCTGCGGCTGACTTAGTTTTTCCGCCAACTCAACCATCGCCGTTATTTGCGGACGCGCATGACGCACCAAATCTTGGGCGCTGCGACGCGCTACTTTTTTCCCCAGCTTTTCAAAATGCGTCGTCGTTAACACTTTACTCAAATCATTATTATTGCTATCGACTACTAACCGCAAAGTGGTTAACGGCAAATGCCGCTGTAGCTGCAACTCACTGGGCGCACTGCACTGCAATACAAAAATGGCTTCCAGGATAAGAGTACCGGGTTTTAACGGTTTGAGCTTTAAGGTGCAAAAAGCGGTATTACCAAACTCACCGCTTAGCACCATATCCATCGCGCCGACCACCATTGGGTGCTCCCAACTGAGAAACTGCATATCTTCACGTGACAGGGCTACTTCCCGTGAAAAAGTGGCGGTAATTGCGTCTTCGTTTAATCCGGGAAAAGTATGATTCAGCATATGATCGCCGGGCCGTAAAATAACACTGGCGGCGCTATGATGCTCCTGCTCAACACCAAACTGGTCGAACACCTGCTCCATATAACTGGTTAGTTCTTGGCGCCGCTCTTCTTCAATCATCGCCTCGACAATGTCATTAGCACGATCATCATTGCAGGAGTTGAGCTCCAGTAAACGGTCTCTACCCTGCTGCAAAGCGGCCAAGGTTTCGGCGGTTTGAGTTTTGGTGGCGACAATTAATTTCTCCAGGCCGCCATCTTGTTCGGTATTTACGAG
>JBNMPW010000156.1:0-6756 GCA_051277205.1 Oceanicoccus sp.
TTCTGTGAGCAATAGCGGCTAGCTTAGTTAGCTCGTTATCGTTCAGACCATAAAAAAGAGCACAGTCATTGCGTAAATCAGAGAGATCGATTGTCTGTTTTTTCATAGCATTTATTTCTTATACGGCAACCAACCCTTATTAAGAATTAGTCGGTTGATTATCTCTTGGCTGTCTATATTTTAAAGTACCTCAGCAATCGCACTGCGCTGATCATTTAGAAGTGCTTTGTAATGTCCTATGCCGGTCGCGACAATAATAGCTCCGCACAGAAGCAATACTGGAATCACACTCGCAAGAGAGTATCGAATCAGTAAAGGGTCACCAAAAATATTATCAGTTATTAACGCAATGAGTGTTGGGCCGACCGTAAAACCAAACAAATTTGCGAAAAGCAGATAGATCGCAACTACTTGTGCGCGCATTCGGTTTGGCGCAATTTGAGGCAGTGTCGAGGTACCGGCACCAAATGGCATTGCACCAAAAAAAAGAACAGGTCCGAGCAAGGCAAGGGACATCTCAGCATCGATTTGTAGTGGAAAAGCTATAGCAAATGGGATGCAGGCTAATGCCGCGCCAATAGAGACCAAAAAATTAGCACCATTAACACCGGCTTTTGTTAAATAACTACTGAGCCAACCACCGAAAAGCACACCAGATGTACTGCAAATAGTTGTCAAAAAACCTAGTGCTGTGCCAATTTCTGACGGCGTCCACCCATAAGTGCGAATAAAAAAACTGGGGGCCCAGGCACCAATACCAAACTGAGCGGATGCCATCACCGTAAAACCGACAAATATGGCAATATAGATACGACGGTTCGAGGTGATGTGAGCAAAAACCTGGCGATAGCTAGGCTCTTCAGCATCGCTACCTCCTTCATTGCTTCGAGCTGGCTCTTTAACGAAGCGCATCAGAAATAGAAGCAACACGCTGGGTAATGACACCAGCATGAAAATTAATTGCCAGGGCTCTAGTTGCCCCACTAATGGCATGTTGACGAGACCGAAACCTTCTACGGCACTGATGACATAGGCACCCACAATCAAAGCCACACCTGATCCCAAAAAAGAAGCACCAACAAACATACTGATTGCCAGCGGTAAGCGGTCTTTAGAAAAGTAATCACCAATTATCGAATAGCTTGAAGGGGTCAAGGTTGCTTCACCAGCACCGACAAAAACACGCGCCAGAAACAGTGACCAAAACCCGACCGCAAGTCCACAGGAGAAAGTGGCCAGCGTCCAAGTTATTATCCCCAGGTTAATCAGCCGAGTGCGCTTGCCGGTGTCAGCTAGACGGGCAATAGGCAGTGCCAACACAGCGTAAAAAATAGCAAATGAAAACCCCTGTAATAAGCTTATCTGGGTGTCGCTGATATCGAGACTAGCCTTGATTGGACCGACCAGTAAGTTAATCACTTGACGATCGATATAACTGATAATGCTGGCCATGCATAGCACAGTAACAACAAACCACGCGTAGACTTCGCCAGATCGTTTCATAGGTGCCATCGGATTGTGAGGTATTTCTAGCGTATTCTGAGTCATTATCTGCTCTTATTTGTGGTTAACCATTAGGCACCTTGTGGTGATGCTCATGTTTTATTAGATGTTGATTATCCACCGCTATCTTCAATAATAAGATCGGCGGCTTTTTCGCCAATCATAATAGTCGCCGCGTTGGTATTACCCGAAATGGGTGAAGGCATAATTGACGCGTCGGCAACGCGCAGGCCTTTGATACCGCGCACACGTAGTCGTTCGTCGACAACACCCGTTGGCCCCATCGCGCAAGTGCCGCAGGGATGATAACCAAGAAACGTTGTTTTGCGCAGGTATTGATCCCACTGACTATCACTGGTAATACTCAGACCAGGCATGCGTTCACCAATAACGTCTTCGGCTAGTGAGGGGCTCTTGAAAATTGTACGTACGAATCGACACGCAAGTGTGAGGCGACGTATATCATCTTCTTCAGCCAAGAGTTGATGCTCAATGACCGGCGGCGCTTTCACGTCGGCTGACCGCAACCGCAGCCGCCCTCTTGCTTTTGGATAGTTTAGCGTAGCAACAACTGTTACCGCGGGCTTCTTGTAAGGAACTACACCCTCTGGCGTAAGAGCAAAGGCAAAGGGACCAAACATCAACTGTATATCGGGAGATTCGAGTTCTGGTGAAGATTCAAGAAAGGCAACCGCATGTGGATACGGACTTGTTACAGGACCGCGCCTGCGTAGCAGCCAGTTAAGCCCGTGGAAGGGGGCTCGCCAACTTTTAACCTCGACGTTATAGGTACGAGGCTTGACGTCCCAACTCATATTGGTATTTGGGTGATCTATCAGATTTTCGCCGACGCCGGGCGCATCAACAACCACATCGATAGCATGTTTCTTAAGTTCATCGGCAGGTCCGATGCCCGATAGCATTAACAATTTCGGTGATGCTAGTGCTCCCGCCGCAATAATCACCTCGCGCTTAGCCCCAGCCTCAACTTTACGATTGCCGCGTATGTAAGCAACACCAACCGCCCGTTGGTCTTTGATGATTATTTGCTCTACTTCTGCACGCGTAACAATGGTTAAATTGGAGCGCTTTTTTGATAGATAGGCGCGCTTAGCACTCCAGCGCATACCGGTTCGTTGCGTAACCTGAGGTGATCCGACTCCGTTCTGAGTTTCACCGTTATAATCAGGGTTATAAGCAAGTCCAGCTTCGGTCGCTGCACGCTCAAAGGGCTCGCTCATACAGTGCCTGGTGCGCAATGATTCGACATGAAGTGGCCCGTCGCGACCGCGAAGGCTATCTTCACCGTATTCAGTTGTTTCAAGTTTACGAAAATACGGCAGCACTTCCGAATAGGACCAGCCTGGATTACCAATGGCAGCCCAATTGTCAAAATCACGTGAATTACCGCGTACAAACAGCATGCCGTTGATTGATGATGAACCACCGAGTACTTTACCCGCCGGCCAAAGATCGACTAAGTCATCCCGCGATGCATCAGGCTCTGCGAGGTGTGCCCAGTCATATGACTTGTTACCAATTAGGCCTACAACTCCGGCGGGGATGTGAATTAAGGGGTTCCAATCGGTACCACCGGCCTCCAGTAGCAGCACGCTAAATTCGTCATGCTCGGCAAGCCTTGCGGCTATAGCACATCCTGCAGAACCGGCTCCGACGACGATATAGTCATAGCTTTCCATTAGCATCGTACCCCGGTGTGGTGATGTGGTCGTTGTTGCTGAGTAGATATCATGTCGCATGCTTCCCGGTTAACATTAATTTCCAGCTGTGCTGGCGATGTATTAGTAGATATAAAGGGTAAATAGCTACTGCTCTTATGCATTTATGGTACAGCCAGACCTGGTCGGTGCTGGCAGCCTATTTAAACAAAATAGTCAGGCAGCTGGTTGAGTCTAATCTGTAAAAGACCATTCAATGGCCTGAAAAGGGCTTTATCAAACGTTCAGTCCGCCTTGGGTGGTACAAAATGTAGCTGTTCCATTAACTCTTGAATGTTGTCTGGGCGAGAAAACGGTTTTGGTACTGCGTCATCAAGCTGGCGAGGTTTGCCGATGCCTCTAAACCAATCATCCAAGCCAGGGGGATAAAATACCCAAAACATACGCATAACGGTATCACCGGTATTTTCGAACATATGCCAGGTATTTGGACCCATCAGCAATGTTGTTCCTGGACCAAAATCTAAGGTTTCATCCTCGATCTCAGCGCGACCAGTGCCTTCGTAGACAAAGGTCAGTTCGTGGCTTTTGGCATGGGCATGTTTAGGAACAATACCGCCTGGCGGTAGCTCCTGAATACCAGAGGCAAAAGTATCAAAGGGCATGTTATCGGCCGTGAACTTTAACGTCACATGGCCATTGGCAGGCTTAGGCAGCCAGATAGACTCGCCTTCTTGTGAGCCTAAAACTGACCACCAAGCTTTCTCTACTATATCGTCGGACATTAAAGAAACTCCAGCATGCTCAGCATAGCTTTTTACTAAAATAATATGTCCGTGCAAAGACGAACGAGACGGGGTGATTGACGCTACTATCGCATGCTCTTATTGTGAGTAATAATTCAATATCTACTAACAGCTATGCAGGCAAGGTATAGGTCTTGGCCATCATAAATACTGGAAATTTGACGTCGGAAGCAATATCAATGTGGAGGTTAAGTGTTGACGACGACATTATGAGGAAGACGTGATTAGTTGAGCACTGGCTTGCGGAGAAGATTACTGTGAAGCCTCAATTTCTGAGGCAACTGGTTTGGAAAGCTCTCGAAATAAATCAGTTGTAGGGGACAAAAAACCTCTACCTGCCATTAAAACCTGTCATTAATGAGGCGCAAACAAGTCACACACAAGGATGATTTTCAAGCAGCACTTGATACATCATCCTCATGCGATTTGCCCTACTCATTCTTCGTTGACATGCCTTTTAGGTATTTAAATAGATCACTTTTGGTCGATAATACCAAGGTAGTCTTATCGTCAATCAAAAACTCGTAAGCTGCCATAGTGCGAGTAAATTCATAAAATTCGACAGCCTGTGCACTTTGATTATAGGCACTGGCATAGATCTCTGTAGCTTTGGCGTCAGCAATGCCGCGAATTTCTTCGACCTCTTTGTAAGCTTCCGATTGAATTTTGTTTAAATCACGCACGCGATTACCGCGGATTCTGGCCGCTTCACCATTACCTTCAGAAAGAAATCGTTCAGCAATTTGGCGGCGCTCACTAATCATTCGATCATATATTTTTGGGCGAACACTTTCGTTATAGTTGATCCGCTTAAAACGAATATCTAGCAACTCAATACCAAAAACGCCGACCTTCTCTGCTGCCGCATCGAATATCTCTTTTTCTACCATCTGTCGACCTTTAACAATAGGCACTAAGCTACCTACATCCGCGATTTGGTCGGCGGTGTTTAAGCTAGTATCACGTAATGGCACACGGTCTTTAGTGGTGCGAATGATTTCAATCAACTCATGCTTGGCAACAGCGTTGCGAGTTTCACTGCCCAAGATGTCATCGAGGCGAGACTGTGCACTGCGCTCATCACGCAGGCGCAAAAAATATTGCAGTGGATCGACCACTCTCCAGCGAGCAAAAAGGTCTACCGATATATAGAGTTTGTCCTTAGTGGGCATGTCCGAAGGCGCACCATCCCACTCCAAAACCCGCTTATCGATAGGGTTAACTTCTTGAATAAAAGGTGTTTTGAATTTTAATCCTGCCTCAGTTACCGGCTCACCAATTGGCTTACCAAACTGGGTAATAATGACCTGTTCAACTTCATTGACGGTATAAATTGAATTAAATAGTACAAATAGACCAAGACCAAGTACCAATAAGCTGGCAACCCCTTTAAAACCACTCATGGTTGCGCTCCTTTTTGGCTACCTAAATTTAACAGCGGTAATAAACCACTCATTTCATCATCGACTAAGACTTTAGATTCTATTTTTGGCATGACGCTCTGCATAGTTTCAATATAAATTCGACGGCGGGTAACTTCCGGTGCTTTGCTGTACTCAGCAAACAAGGCATTAAAACCGGCCACATCACCTTCAGCTTCGTTAATACGTTTAAGACGATAACCATCGGCTTCTCGAATACGCTGGTCCTTCTCACCTTCTGCAAGAGGAATGACCTTGTTATAATCCCGACGCGCCTCGTTGATCAGCTTCTCTTTCGATTGCTGCGCTTGGTTGACCTCGTTAAAGGATTCCTGCACTGGCCTTGGCGGATTGATATTCTTCAGCTGCACTTGATCGATGCTAATGCCCATCACGTACTTTGTGGAGAGCTCCTGCATTTTGACCAAGGCCTCTGATTCTATTTCCTGGCGGCCAATAGTTAATACTTCATCGACAGTACGGTCACCAACAACTTCGCGCATCACGGACTCAGAGACATAGCGCAGTGTTTCGCTGGGCTTGCGCACCTCAAATAAGAATTTAACTGGTTCAGAGATACGATACTGAATTACCCATTCAACTAAGGCGGCGTTTAAATCACCCGTAACCATTTGAGTTTCACGACCGCCATCACGAGAAGCGGGACCTTGGAAGGGATCACGTGCTCCCGCCGTTGTAAAGCCAAACTCCTGCTTCAACTGACGCTTAACGGGGACGATTGTGGCTTTATCAACACCCAAAGGAAGCTTAAAATGCAAACCTGGAGGCACTTCAGTCAAATACTTACCAAAGCGTTGCACAACCGCAACAGAATCACTAGGTACAGTGTAATAAGCCGACCAAGCACTTATACCAACAATGACGATTAAGACTGCGGTAAAAATCCCGCCAGTACCGCCCTTGCCTCCAGCGCCGCCACTACCCCCTAAGCCGCCGCCAGAAAAAATACTTTTTAGCCGCTTAAGCCCTTGCTCTAAAAGTTCGTCCAGATCGGGCGGCGATGATTGGGGCTTGTTTTCCCAGGGGTTATTATTGGGTGCTGGCATTAAATGAGGCCCTCAGTGGCTGTAAATAAAAGTATCTGCGCCCCACTATATGCGGGCTGCCTAAACCTTTGCAAGGCTTAATTGATTAGATTTGAGATACCATCTTTTGTAATTTCTAACTTAACAATCCCCTATAAATAATACGCCTTTAGGCCGTCAGTGAATTAAGGATTTACCGCCGATAAATTAACCAAATATCCATCCAATGGCTCATGATTAGTATTGAGGGGCAATCCCAAATAGACTACAACTCATAATCACGTTGCGTATAGCCCGATAG
>JBNMPW010000157.1:0-6716 GCA_051277205.1 Oceanicoccus sp.
ATTAGTTTGGTTCGAAATCGCTCACACAACAATGTCGCCCATTTATTTGGCGAAGAAAAAAGAATGATAAGCGAAGAACAAACCCTTACCGTGGTCGAAGATGTCATTGGAACTTATCCCAACGTACTGTTTGATATAGAAGAACCCTATCTCGATGATTTCATTGATCGCTTAGCAACACTTGAATCTGCAGAGGACTACCGCCAACTGCTTTCAAAGTACGCTATCCGCAGAAGCAACAAAGGCTTTTGGGATTTCAGTGATGAGTTACATGACAGTTATTTTAAACAAAGCCCATTAGAGGCCGGCATGCTGGACTTTAATCGACTAGAGAACCGTTAGTGATAGTTGTCAAACAGTAGCGGTTAGCACATAGTTAAAAGTGCATAACCGCTGTAAGTTAGAAACCAATTAACTTTAGTTAAGAATTACTGCATCAATAACGTGGATGATACCGTTTGTTGTGACGATATCAAAGGTGGTGACTTTGGCATTACCGACCATCAATGCTCCATCGATAATTTGCAACGCAATAGTATCACCGCCCAACGTTGCTACTTCAGTACCACTTAACGACAATGCCGTAATCGAATCAACCGCCGCACCACTAATAACATGTAAGTTTAGGATGTCTGTTAGCGCTGGAATGTCTGCTAACAAAGCCGTTACTGTACCTGCCGGTAAGGCATCAAAAGCCGCATTGGTAGGTGCAAACACGGTATAAGTAGCATTGTCATCAGCCAGTGCGCCGTCAAGGCCCGCTGCTGCTAACGCAACTAATAAAGTAGTAAACCTACCGTCATTGGTGGCAACTTCAGCAATGTTAAAAATCGGCTCTTCGCTTTCAGCAGGCGGTAGCAAGACCGTGTCGATAACATGAACAATACCGTTGCTCGCTCTTAGATCAACGTCTATTACTGTCGATGTATTTACCAGCAAATCGGAGCCACTTAGAGATAGCGCAACCCTTTCACCATTGGCGGTAACAATTGTTTGACCTGCACTGGCAATAGCAGTAGCGGCATCAATTGGCGGACCGGAAATAACGTGGTATAGCAAAATATCTGACAGCACTGTGGGATTTGCAAGCAAGTCATTGATAGCATCTTCACCGAGCTTGGCAAAAGCAGCATCGGTTGGAGCAAATACAGTAAAGCTACCATCTGCGCTATCAAGAGTACTGTCTAGTCCTGTTGCCTCAAGTGCCGCAATCAACGTGGTAAAATCACCATTATCAATAGCAATATCGACAACTGAAGTATATGGACCATCGCTGTTATCACTACAGGCGGCTAGCACCACAAACAAAAAAGCGACTGAAAGATATCTTAAAAATTTCATTTTCTTACCCTCAAATAATTTATGTTGGGCTTGTACGCAGGTGTCGCTTATGTAGATTGTTACAATGAAGCGATGTCTAACTACTGTCTAGGTAGGTGGTAATTAATTGTACAAAATAATTTTTTCGTGCACATCACCACTTCAAGGAAAGCCTTAATCGTCATCAAGGGCCGCCAACAATGCTTTTTCCAACATACTTCTAGCTTGAACGCTATAAGCATAAATACAAGCATGAACAGACGCATCTTTCCAGTTATCGGCCTCACACTGTTTGCTATATTCCTCAAACTCATTTATTGAGCGAATCAAATTTGACAAATGACTTGGGCATTTACAAGTAGCCAAACTTTCCTGCTGCATAATACTGGCGAGAAATTCATCATCAAAAAACCGAGGAACTGAACTGGGCAAAGGCAGGTCAAATTGACGACTAGTATCAAATAGCCCAGAGATATAAGCCTGCTGCTGACAAGCTTTAGCAGTTATTTTGTCAATTAGCTCAAGATCAATGGGACTGTTGAATACCGGAATGCCTTGCTGATTTAAGACTGCTAGCTTATCCGCAGTTATCTCTCTACCAAAAATATAAACACTAACACCCAGCTGCTTGAGTTGCTTAAGCTTATTGACAGCAACGCTCTCTATAGTATCAACCTGAAGCATCACTATTTTTGCAGCGCAGTCATCACTAACTTCAACCAGCCATTGCGCGACAGAAATACTGGGAAACTCTATAGATAATTGTCGATATCGACTGGCATGGAGTCGCAGCTGTAAGCTTAATTGATCGCCAATGACAACGGTCTTAAATTGCTGCTGCAGACTTGATACTTCTGGCTCTGATTTGTCAGCCAAAATCGATAGTGTTTTTTTCGGGAGCTTAGCAATATCTTTAATTCGCATACCTTTATCAGTCAATTGTTTGACCAACTTAAGATGATCTAAATCGACCTTGGTATATTCTCTTTGACCACCTCCTGTTCTTTTTGATGCTCCGAGACCATGACGTCGCTCCCACATACGAAGACAGTGGGTAGAGATACCCGTCAACCTAGATACTACGCCAATACTGTAACAGGCGCTTTGATAAGTACTGCTATTGATCGCCATTCTTCCTCTTTAAAAAATAAGTTCATCCATTATTAAATCCATTAGCTCAACTAAGCTTATTTATTAGCACCACTCTCATGTCAATAAATATTCGTAATAAAAGTGCACCATAATTTTATGATCATTAACTTTGTATATACCACAACGACAACAGTTAATTAATTTACGAGATGGATAGACAAGCGGATCACAGCTTTAGAGGTTCATCAGTTATGTCTAAAAATTAAGATTAACCTGAAACCTACAAAGCGGCCTACAGAACTCAGTTGCGTAAACAACAAGAGGCATAAAGAAGTATTCGAGGAAATAGCTCAGCGAAGCTAATTTATCGGCTCTGGCTGGTCGACAAAACCAAAAAAACCGCTATAAAATCATATAGCGGCCTCTTTAACTTACCATTCACCCTACAACGTATTCAATACTTCTAACAAGGTCTCATGGTGGCTTTTGGTTTTAAACGTATCCATAATTTTTACTAAACGACCATTCTGGCCGATAATAAAGGTGGTACGAACCGTACCCATATTCTCTTTACCCATAAACTTCTTCAGCTGCCAGCAACCGTATTTATCGATAATTGAATGGTTTTCATCAGAAAGTAATGGAAAGTTTAGTTCGTACTTGTCGTGAAACTTCTTAATTTTAGCAACCGGGTCAAAGCTAACACCTATGGCTACATAACCACGCTTATCAAGCTCCGACTTAATATCTCTGAGACCATTAGCCTGCAGGGTGCAGCCAGGAGTGCTTGCACGCGGATAAAAATACAAGACAACACTTTTTTTGCCCTTAAAGTCTTTCAGACTGACTTTATTACCGTCTTGATCTAACAGACTAAAGGCCGGTGCCAGATTACCTACTTTTGGTTGTGCCACAGTTAACTCCTAGATAGTTTATCACTAATTATTAAATACGTTGCGAGGCTTGATTGGACCACCGCTCAGTGCGATGAGTCGTAACCTAGTTGGATTCAGGATCGCCTGTCGCGCCGATATATGTCACCGACGGGTCATCATCCTCTGAAATTAAGTCAGCGGCCACTGATTCCGGCATCACCTTTTTCACTTTAGCACCGAGCTTTTTGAGCTTTTCGCTACTGGTTACCAAATTACCACGGCCGGTGCTTAATTTGGATAAAGCATCTTCCTGTGCTCGCACCGCTTTATTTAGGTAATCTGTAGTTTTATCCAGATCGCCGATAAAACCGACGAATTTATCGTACATCGCTCCCGCTTGGCGGGCAATTTCTTCGGCATTCTTATTTTGCCGTTCATAACGCCAAATACTTTGAATGGTGCGCAAAGTTGCTAGCAAGGTGGTTGGTCCAACAACGATAATATTCTTTTCGTAGGCTTCACGAAACATTGATTGATCGTGTTCAAAGGCCGCCATAAAAGCCGACTCAATGGGGATAAAGATCAGCACAAAGTCCAGCGTACGCAGACCTTCCAAGCCCTCATAATTTTTAATACTGAGGTTTTTGATGTGCGCTCTAACAGACGCCACATGATCTTTTAAAGCCTGTTGTCGCGGGCCTTCATCTTTGTGATTACAGTAACGCTCGTAATGCAACAAGGAGACTTTTGAATCGATGATGAGGTCTTTGTTCTCAGGGAGGCGCACAATCACATCCGGTTGACTTCTGCCGTCATCGGTATTGAGGCTAACCTGAGTGTCATATTCGCGCCCCTTGTGTAATCCGGACTCCTCTAACACACGTTCTAGAATCACCTCTCCCCAGTTACCGGCGACTTTGTTATCGCCCTTCAAGGCATTGGTGAGATTTAAGGCATCGGCACTCATCTGTTGATTAAGCGCTTTTAGCTGATCCATTTTTTCGACTAAAGTCACTCGCTCTTTACTATCTTTATCGTAGACGTCCTCAACCTTTTGTCGGAAATCTTTCAGTTGATCACGCAATGGGTTAAGTGCGGTATCCAGCGTGGTTTTACTGTTCTTGTTAAAGCGCTCGGTTTTTTCGTCAAAGA
This sequence comes from Oceanicoccus sp., assembly GCA_051277205.1. Taxonomy (GTDB): domain Bacteria; phylum Pseudomonadota; class Gammaproteobacteria; order Pseudomonadales; family Dasaniaceae; genus Oceanicoccus. Next base: position 4,440 of record JBNMPW010000157.1, read on the forward strand.
TCCGATTAGCAAGGATTTCAAAGTCTCGTGCAAGCTGTTGACGGGTTTCCTCAAGCATTTTGATCTTATCGGCGGCGGCCTGCTGCTGCTGACCGAGCTCGGTCCGCAAAGAGGCCATGTCAGCACCCTGCTTAGACAGCTGCTGCTGAGCTGCTTCATAGCGTTTATCGACCTGCGCTAATTGATCATTTAAGCGAGATAATTGTTCTACCTTATCTTGCTGGCGTGTTTCCAAAACCAAGTTCTGCTCGCGCAAACTTTGTTGTTGTTGCTTGGCCTCTTGAATCAACTGAACCGGCACCATAGGGCCTTGCCTGGTGGCCATCCAACGCATCAGTATTAATGTGGTAAGCACACCTATTAGAAGGCCCGCGCACGCTGTTAACCACGGTAATTCAATTGCTGCCAAAATTGTTTCCACACTCGGTCCTGCTGATTTATTTTTCGCATATATTTTCTAACCATTGTAGGCTGCTTGAGGGCCGGCACCAACTCCCTGTGAATAATTCTTTTCGACACTGACACTTCGCGCTAAACTGCCCGCAAAGATATTGTTAGCGGCGATAAAATGAACGATCAAATAACACCCAACTCAGATCTAGAGCCCGGCCTAGATCTAAACACAACCTCAGAGCTCACCCCTGAGCTGACTGCGGCAAGCTTGGTGGCCGGTATTAGTGAACAGGTTCGCCAACTCTGCCAGCGAGGTTATACACAATTCGATGAAGGCGAAATCAAAGCGGCTATTAGACGTTTTTATGAGGCATGGACATTACTGCCAAAGCCCCAACATCAATGGCCTGAGGCAGGCTGGGTATTAACCGCACTGGGCGATGCCTATGTCGCAAAAGGCGACTTTGTTAGTGGTCGCGAAGCGCTTGAATCTGCCTTGCACTGCCCGCAAACCCAAGGCAACCCAATAATTCACTGTCGATTAGGCCAGTGCTTATTTGAACTTGGTGAACTGGCAGGCGCCAAACAACAGTGGGCCGTGGTGACAGCCAACGGTGGCGAACAATTATTAGCGCAATTAGACGCTAAATATAGCGCCCGTTAAATCATTTTTAGGTCCCAACGCCGCTGCTGAATTCTGCTAAACTATTGGGCAAACTAAGCACAATATACAAGCTATATGCTAGCGTTAAATGTCGGAGCAAACACATGTTTATTGAAGTAAAAAAGAACCCCACCGTTTTTGTACAACACAAAGATATGGACATCCATTATCTGGCACCGTTAACCAGTAATTTTCGGATTAATATGGACTTAATCGCCGAAGTGTCGACCTATACTATTAAAGAAGTTAAGCAGAAAAAAGCCCTCGACGGCCAAACCATCGAATTACCGATTAACAGCCGCGTTATTCACTTGGAGATGAGCTACACCCACTCCACTTATAAGAAAGCGCGTGGCACCGAGAATGAATACACGATTAATGAGCGTTATTTTTATAAATTGGTGTTTTTGCCGGAGGCAGACGACGAGTTTTTGCGGATTCGCAATATTTTAGATCGACAAACATTATCTTAGGTCAATACTGATCCTCTTATGACATTACAACCTAGAGCTTAAATCTCAAGAAGGCTGAGTTTTATCTGGCGCAATAGCGCCGCTGTTATGCCAAACCGGCTCTTCTTTCGATATTCGTACCGGATAGACACCGCTCTTTCTATCTTCAAATAATTCTTTTAATACATCAGTAACCACTGGGAAAGCAATTTCATCCCAGGGGATCTCTTGCTCGCTGAATAGCTGCACCTCAAGGCTTTCTGGCCCCGCTGAAAAACTGTGGTCAAGTAAGTCGGCGCGAAAAAATATGTACAATTGATTGATATAGGGCAAGTCAAATAAACGATAGAGAGTTTCATTGGCAAGCTTAGCGCGTGCTTCTTCCCAACTTTCGCGTACAGCACCTTCTAAGGTGGATTCAGCGTTTTCCATAAAACCGGCAGGTACCGTCCAAAAACCCTTTCGCGGCTCGATGGCACGGCGACACAGCAGTACTTTGTCACCATCGACTGGAATAGTACCAACAATGACTTTGGGGTTTAAATAATGGACTATATCGCAATTATCGCAAATATAACGGACCCTATCATCCCCTTCCGGTATTCCTTTACGGACTTTGCTACCGCAATTACAGCAATAATTCATAGGCTTCCATTAGTGATTTTACTCGGCATAAACCAAACGTTTTAACGCAACTCACGATATTTACCGTTGGTGAATAAGATAGGTTCCTTATTGGCATTAGCTTCTATGTGGTTCACTTCACCG
>JBNMPW010000158.1:0-6684 GCA_051277205.1 Oceanicoccus sp.
AAATTGCCGAGATAAACTCGGCAAAATAACTGTACCAATAGCAATGGCAAATATACCTAAAGGCAACTCAACTAAACGATCCGAATAATAAAGCCAAGAAACACTGCCTGTCGGCAAAAAGGAGGCAAGCACGGTATCCAGCAATAAATTGATTTGTGATACCGACACACCAAAAATCGCAGGTGCCATCAACAGTAATACGCGCTTTACGCCCGGATCTGCAAAATCCACTTTCGGGGCTGGCAATAGACGCATCTTCCACAAAAACGGCAACTGAAACCCTAGCTGTACCATACCAGCCACCAACACCCCCCACGCAATCGCAATCACTGGCTGCTCAAAGTAAGGGCTTACCCACACCGCAGAACTAATCAAACAAAGGTTAAGGAACACTGGCGTGATAGCGGGAACCGCAAAGCGATCGTAACTATTAAGAATCGCGCCAGCAAAGCCCGTGAGAGATATTAATAATAGGTAAGGGAAAGTGATGCGCAGCATTTCCTGAGTAAGCGCTAACTTAAACGGATCATTCCAAAAGCCGGGAGCAAACACTAGCGCCACTAGTGGCGCAGCAAGCACCACCACAATGGTCAATAAAAACAGGGCGAGCCCAAGGCAACCACATACGCGATCGATTAATCCCTTAACCGCCTCGACGGAGCCTTTTTCACGGTACTCTGACAACACCGGCACAAAAGCCTGAGCAAATGCGCCTTCGGCAAACAAACGGCGTAAGAAATTAGGGATTTTGAAGGCGACAAAAAAAGCATCGGCCCCGGCACTCGCACCGATAGTGTGAGCAAAAACCACATCACGGGCCAACCCCAACACACGAGAAAGCATGGTCATCATGCTGACCACAATGCCCGAGCGGAACAAGCCCGCCGCAGGCGCATTACTTACCGGTTTAGAATCAGATGGAGATTTTGGTTCAGTCACGCCATTAAGGCCTATATATGAATTACGAGAAGAAACACTCATTAGTATCAAATAGCGCGAGTTTACTGGATAAACACTCAAGACTCCATCGAGACATCGGCCTACGCAATCATCAAAAAATCATAGCCCGTAGAAGATAACTACGTTAACACCTTCGCTTTTGCCCTCAACCTCTCATTGTTTCAATCAAAAACACAACTATACCTAATTGTCACTTGACTTAACTGCGCTTGGTGGCATAATTGCGCACCCTAAATTCCGTATCAGGGCGTTAGGCTGCTGGGCGAGTTAATGCTGTTACTAGGCTACGATTAACGTCCTGATTTATTTGATGAAAATCATTCTTTTTTAAACTTACATACAGGAGCACTGTGGTGGCCAATTCACCTCAAGCTAAAAAACGTGCCATTCAAAACGAAAAATCACGTAAGCATAATGCGAGCCTACGCTCGATGACTCGTACCTGCATCAAAAAAGTTCTTGCTGCTGTTGAAGCAGGAGACGCAGCTGCCGCTAAAGCAGCTTATGATGTTGCAGCACCCACTATCGACAAGCTAGCGAACAAAGGCATTATTCACAAGAATAAAGCTGCGCGCCACAAAAGTCGCTTAAATAACAAAGTTAAAGCATTAGCTGCCTAATTCGCTAAACGCATAGCAAGAATACAAAAAGCCCTCTGATTATCAATAACTAGAGGGCTTTTTTATGTCCGATCACTTTTAAAAGCGTCAACCACAAAGAGCATGAGAACAGCCAGCATGCTAACCCCTACTCTAACAACATCTCCCACACAGCAATCAAACGCTGCATTTGCGCCAATGTTCCGACGGTAATACGCAAACCTACCTGATCATTATAAGCCTTAGGACGAACCAAAAAGCCGTACTCTTGCAAATGATCACTTACCCGCTCAGGTCGCTCCGGAAAACACCATAAATAATTTGCCCGACTCCTCCAATAATTGATTTTCGCGCTATCCAGCCAAGACTCCACCAAAGGCTTCGCCTCTTCCATCACCTCTTTTACATAAGATTGCGTTTCCGACGAATCATCTAATGCAGCATTCGCAGCAACCACCGCCAACTGATTTATATCGTAAGGGCCACGCACATTACACAACGCCAAGATATTTTCTTCTGCGCTGATCAAATAGCCAAAACGTAATGATGGCATCCCCCATGTTTTAGAAAAAGTACGCGTTACAAAGATATTCGAATAGCGCCCAATTAATGATACGGCCGTTGCGCGACTATATTCAAAATAACACTCATCAATTAAAATAGCTGCGTGCGGCGCCGCATCGGCAATCTGCCGAATCGCTTCAACGGATACCAACGTACCGCAAGGGTTGTTTGGATTAGAAACGACAACAATTCGCGTATTCGTGTTGATAGCAGACAATACTTCAGCTAAAGGATAGCCGCCCCGCTGGGTATATTGTGGCTCACGAAGCTTCATCGCTTCGACCTTTGCACACTGATGATACATCGCAAATGATGGCCCCGGAATGATCGCTTCAGCATTAGGAGATGACACTGCACGGAAAACCAAATCAATCCCCTGATCCGACCCATTGGTAATCATTAGCTGGGACTCATCGACCTCAGCATAATCCGCTAACCGAGTAACAATATCACCATAAGCCGGATACATTTGTAATCGCCCAGCATCAATATAATCATGCAACGCACGCCTTACATTTTCCGCAATAGGGATAGTACGCTCATTAAAATCCAGCAAGGTAAACGCATGAGGATTGCGCCCCTCTAAAGGCGGCTTATAAGCAGACAAAGCAACAATATGAGGATTGATAACTGACATAATATTTTCCAAGAACATGGTGATTCGACATTATTTTTTACTCATGACACCGCGACTTTTTCAAAACTCACACCCTAAAAGCCACTCAAACCAAGACAAGATTATCACGATGAATGAGCTCTTCTTCATTTTGATAGCCCAACAATTGCTCAATAAGGTCACTAGATTTGCCAATGATCTTTTGCGCTTCTTGGTAGTTATAATTTACTAACCCGCGCGCAATTTCTTTGCCATCAGCAGCTCTACAAATAACCATGTCGCCTCGCGTAAAGCGACCACTAACAGATATTACGCCTACCGCCAGCAAACTCTTGCCCGAGCGCAACAACACATTGACCGCCCCATCATCCAAAACCAGCTCACCTCGCGATTGCAACTGGCCCGCCAACCAACGCTTACGAGCAGCCTGCGGCAACTGATCGGCCAATAGCAAAGAACCCAGCCCCTCACCCTCCACTAGCCGCACCAATACATTATCTATTTTACCGCCAACAATCACAGTATTCGCGCCAGAGCGCGCCGCCAATCTAGCTGCACGCACTTTAGTCACCATACCGCCACGCCCAAACTTACCGCCATCACCCGCCATACCATCCAAGGACGGCGTGACAGCGGAGACATTATTAATTAACCTTGCATTTTTATTCGTACGCGGGTCACAATCGTACATACCCTCTTGATCGGTCAACAAAACCAATAAATCTGCTTCAATTAAATTTGCCACCAATGCCGCTAAGGTATCGTTATCCCCAAAACGAATTTCATCAGTCACTACCGTGTCATTTTCATTTACAACCGGCACCACACCCAAACGAACCAAGGTTTTTAGCGTGGATTGCGCGTTAAGATAGCGCTCTCTATTAGATAAATCATCGTGATCTAACAACACCTGCGCTGCCAGCACTCCGTACTGCTGAAAAGCCTGCTCATAGGTCTGAACCAGACCCATTTGACCAATAGCCGCTGCCGCCTGCAACTCATGCACATGGCTTGGCCGCTCCGCCCAACCTAAGCGAGCAAGGCCAACCGCAATCGAACCAGACGACACCAATACCAATTCGATACCCTGCTGGCGCAACATGTGCATTTGCCCAACCCAGCCGCGAATAGCAGGCACATCTAACCCCTGACCATTATTGGTCAGCAATGAGCTACCAATTTTTACCACCCAACGGCGGGAACGCTTAACGCTAGCCCTTGTATCTACATTTTCGATTTCGGTACTCACTGCCTATTCAACACTCCTCTATTTTATTCTATCGACGGGTATGATTTGACCGAACAAGATCACTCAACGTAAACCGTTTCAACATCGTAGTCGTCATCGTCATAATCGTCGTCAACATCCTCATCAACAGCGAGCTTACCTTTAGCTCTCAAGCGCTCAGCACGATGTTTTTGACGTAAAGACTCAATGCGCTCCCGAGCCTCTCGTTGCATATCCAACTGATAGACCAACTCTTCCTCGATCAACTCTGGCGTATCTTTCTCTGCCTGCTTAATGGCCTCAAGATGAACCATAATTTCACCACAAACTTTCTCAGTACCCTGACGCCCAATCGCCGATATAAAAAATACCGGCCCTGTCCAATTAAGCCCATCAATCACTTCTTTACAGCGCGCTTCGACCTCACCGCTAGGCAACAAATCAACTTTATTTAGCAACAACCAACGCTCTCTGCCGGCCAACTTATCGCTAAACCGCTCTATCTCATGAATAATACTTTTTGCATTTTCTAATGGGCTAGATTCGTCAAATGGCGCCATATCCACCAGGTGCAACAAGACTCTACAGCGGGTTAAGTGCTTAAGAAAACGAATACCTAAGCCTGCACCATCGGACGCACCGGCAATCAAACCAGGAAGATCCGCCACCACAAAGCTGCGGTGCTCTTCTACTTTCACCACACCTAAATTAGGTATTAACGTAGTAAAAGGGTAATCTGCCACTTTTGGCTTCGCTGACGACACTGCTCGTATAAAGGTTGACTTGCCTGCATTAGGCAGGCCCAACAAACCGACATCCGCCAACACTTTCAACTCTAACTTTAGCTCTCGGTGCTCCCCCTCACTCCCCTGTGACGTCTGCCTAGGTGCACGGTTCACACTCGACTTAAAACGCGTATTACCTAAACCATGGAAACCCGCTTGAGCCACTAATAAACGCTGCTTATCTTCGGTAATATCGCCTAGCAACTCTTCAGTTTCAATATCAAATACAGAGGTACCCACTGGCACCCTCAATATCAAATCATCACCTTTAGCACCGGCACAGTTTTGCCCGCGGCCAGAACCACCATTTTTTGCACGATATTTAGGCTGATAACGATAATCCACCAAAGTATTTAAATCACCATCGCCAACTAAGTACACGCAACCGCCGTCGCCACCATCGCCACCATCAGGGCCGCCTTTCGCGATATATTTTTCGCGACGAAAGCTTAGGCAACCGCCACCGCCATTGCCCGCATAAACGGATATAGGTGCTTCATCTACAAACTTCATTTTTTATCCCAGCCTCTAAACAGCTTCCAACTTCACAATCTTTAATCAAAAAAAACCTTACAGCACAACAGAAATACACTTACCACACATTACACGGTAACAATTCTCTATGCCAATCCATTCCAACCATGACAGATAGTAGCCTCTGACACAGGCAACAACCAAACTAATAACTCACGACCTGCCGAACACCATACACATAACAAAAAAGCCCTACCGCGTTGCGATAGGGCTTTTTTAACACCACCCATTACAGGGCAGAAAAATCAATTACGCAGTAACGATATTAACAAATTGACGGTTTTTAGGACCTTTAATTTCAAAATGTACCGCGCCGTCTGCCTTTGCAAATAAGGTATGATCTTTACCTATACCCACATTATTTCCCGCATGAACCTTAGTCCCACGCTGACGAATAATAATGTTACCTGCAATAACCGCTTCTCCACCAAAACGCTTAACACCTAAACGCTTACTGACCGAATCGCGGCCGTTATTAGTACTACCACCAGCTTTCTTATGCGCCATTTTTCAACACTCCTACTTAGTGAATTCTTTAGCCTGAGCGATCCAACCATCACGCTCAATACGACCTTTAAGGGTTAACTTTTCATCTGTCGCTGCGACATCTTCATTTGACCATGCGGCGATTTGAGAAAAACTAGTAATACCCGCTTCAGCTAGTTTTTTAACTAGAACTGGGCCAACACCTGACAACTTACTTAAGTCATCCACGCCTGCTGGCGCTGCATCAGCCTTCTTAGCGACTGCTTTTTTCTTTACTGGTGCTTTTATAGCGCCAGATGCTGCGATATCAGTGATCTTCACTTCTGTATACCACTGACGATGGCCTTGGCGTGTCATTGAATGCTTACGTCGACGGAATTTGATAATACGGATTTTATCACCACGGCCATGACTTAACACTTCAGCGGAAACTGCCGCACCCTCTACAACAGGGGTACCAATAGTGATATTATCGCCGTCAGTTACTAGCAACACTTCGTCAAACTGGATAGTTTCACCGGTTGCCGCTTCAATTTTTTCTAACTTAAGGATTTCACCTTCTTTTACACGGTGCTGTTTACCACCACTTTTAATTACTGCGTACATTTTTGCTCCAATCATTGTGTCACTGAACTCATGGACGACACTAAGTGCTGACTTACCCTCTCCTTGTCATGCTTATTAAACAGAACAAAGCCGGAACAGCTCTCGCCTCAGACCATCAACCACTCTACAATTCATTAATAATATGTACTAATAAATAAAGAAGGCGGTTAACAACCATACTAAGACACTTGCGGCGTATATAGATCATTAAGTAAATTTAGGGGAGCGAATTCTACGACATTTACTTTGCGCAAGCAACGATTTATACCTAGAAACGAGAAGTTTAAACAAAACCGCCATAAACCA
>JBNMPW010000159.1:0-6669 GCA_051277205.1 Oceanicoccus sp.
CTGCTTTACGTCTGATTCATCATCGCCTACAATTTGGTAAGTCACTTTTTCATCGCTATCCAAATTTAACAAACTAACTGTTACACCAAAAATGATTCTACCGGTACAGGGCAGCGACAATATATCAATGATTTGCGAGTTAGACAGCTTACCTTCTATCTCTTGAAGACGCCCCTCACAAAAACTTTTCTGCTCTCGAGCAGCATGATACTCAGCATTTTCTTTTAAATCACCGTGTTCACGGGCTTCTGCAATAGATTGCACAATTCGCGGGCGCTGAACTTTTTTCAAATCATCTAGCTCGGCCCGCAAGGCATCGGCACCCTGCTTAGTCATAGGAACTTTAATCATACTGTCACTCTTATCTATACAGCTGTTTTATACACAGCCCTTCTATTTTTTTAAATTGCTGACGCATTCGGCAGCACATAATGGTTAAGCTAAGCGTTTATGTAAACTTTGCAGACTACGCACTTGCTCTTCGCTACCAAAACGCAGGGCCTGACTAACCGCATCACCACCTGCTAGCGTGGTCGTGTAATACACAAAGTGGCTCTCTGCACTGCGTCGAATACTAGACGAGTCTTTAGTCGCCTGACGCCCTTCTGTCGTGTTAATAATCAATGATATTTCATCGTTTTTTATCATATCAACAATATGTGGGCGACCCTCAGCTACCTTATTAACTACTTTAGCCTGAAGACCGGCTCCAACCAACACATCATAAGTACCACGAGTTGCCACCAACTCAAAACCTTGGTCAGATAATGATTGAGCAACAGCAACAATGCCAGCTTTATCGACATCACGCACACTAATAAAGGCTCGACCACTCGTAGGGATCGTATCCCCAGCACCTTTTTGCGCCTTACCGTAGGCTTCGGCAAAACTATCACCCACACCCATTACTTCGCCAGTAGATTTCATTTCAGGCCCAAGAATGGGATCAACCGCCGGGAATTTATTAAACGGAAATACCGCTTCTTTCACACTAAAGTAATCTGGCACAATCTCTTTGGTAAAACCTTGGTCTGCCAAGCTAACACCTGCCTGACAACGCGCAGCCACTTTAGCCAATGACACACCTATACACTTAGATACGAAGGGCACCGTACGTGATGCACGAGGATTCACCTCGATCACATAGATCTCGCCACCCTGATAGGCTAACTGAACATTCATTAAGCCAATGACGCCTAACTCAATCGCCATTTTCTTTACTTGCTCACGCATTAAGTCTTGCACATCTTCAGGTAAAGAATAAGGCGGCAAAGAACAGGCCGAATCACCAGAGTGAACTCCACACTGCTCGATATGCTGCATAATGGCACCAATGACTACCTGCTTGCCATCACTCACCGCATCGATATCAACTTCTATCGCTGCACTTAAAAAGTGATCCAGTAGTACTGGCGCATCATTCGAAGCCTGTACTGCCTCGGTCATATATGTTTTCAATTCTTTCAGGTTGTACACAATTTCCATTGCACGACCACCCAACACGTAAGACGGGCGAACCACCAAGGGGTAGCCCACCGAGTCCGCTGACGCTATCGCTTCTTCTGTTGAGCGCACAATGGCATTAGAAGGCTGTTTAAGACCCAACTCAATAATCATCTGCTGAAAACGCTCTCTATCTTCTGCACGGTCAATAGCGTCTGGACTGGTACCAATAATAGGCACACCTTCAGCCTCGAGATCTCGCGCTAACTTCAATGGGGTCTGGCCACCAAACTGTACGATAACGCCTTTAGGCTTTTCTTTGCGCACAATTTCTAGCACATCTTCTAAGGTGACTGGCTCGAAGAACAACCTGTCAGACGTATCATAATCGGTAGAGACTGTTTCAGGGTTACAGTTAACCATAATGGTTTCGTAACCATCTTCACGCATGGCTAATGACGCATGCACACAGCAATAATCAAATTCGATACCTTGGCCGATACGGTTGGGGCCGCCGCCAATCACCATGATCTTATCTTTGTCCGAAGGCTCCGCTTCGCACTCCTCTTCGTAAGTGGAGTACATATAAGCAGTCGGTGTAGCAAATTCTGCAGCACAGGTGTCAACACGCTTATAAACTGGCACAACATTATGACTATGACGGTGATCACGTACTGTTTTCTCAGTTTCATTTAACAGTGCAGCCAATCGCTTATCAGCAAAACCTTTACGCTTAAGCGCCAACAAGGTATCACGATCTAAGTCGGCTAATTCGCTATCAGCAATCAACGACTCCAGATCGATCAGCTCTTTAATTTGCACTAAGAACCAAGGATCAATAGACGACAAGTCGAAAACTTCATCCACCGTCATGCCTGCGCGGAATGCATCCCCCACAAACCAAATACGCTGAGACCCCGGTGTTGATAAGTCGCGACGAATACCACTCATAGCTTCATCTGTCTCAAGATCGACTATTGGCTCAAAACCTGACGAACCCACTTCTAAACCGCGCAATGCTTTTTGTAGCGACTCTTGGAAAGTACGACCAATGGCCATTACTTCGCCCACCGATTTCATTTGCGTGGTTAAACGCGCATCCGCATCGCCAAATTTTTCAAAGGTAAATCGAGGAATTTTAGTAACAACATAATCAATGGCAGGCTCAAACGACACTGGCGTAGTTCCGCCGGTAATATCATTATGTAATTCATCTAGAGTATAGCCAATAGCTAATTTTGCCGCGACTTTCGCAATAGGGAAACCCGTTGCTTTAGACGCTAATGCAGACGAACGTGATACCCGCGGGTTCATTTCAATAACAACCAAACGCCCATCTTTTGGATTAACCGCAAACTGCACGTTGGAACCACCGGTTTCAACGCCAATTTCACGCAACACCGCCAACGAGGCGTTACGCATAATCTGTAACTCTTTATCCGTTAAGGTTTGCGCCGGCGCTACCGTAATAGAATCGCCAGTATGCACACCCATTGGGTCAAAGTTTTCGATGGAGCAAACGATAATACAGTTATCATTTTTATCTCTCACCACTTCCATTTCGTACTCTTTCCAACCCAGCAACGACTCATCAATCAATAGTTCGCTGGTCGGCGACAAATCAAAACCACGCTGGCAAATCTCTTCAAACTCTTCGCGATTATAAGCGATACCACCACCAGAACCGCCCATGGTAAACGATGGGCGAATAATCACAGGATAGCCAAATTTCTTGGGCGCTTCCAACGCCTCATCCATTGTATGTACAATAATAGCTCGCGCGCACTCAAGGTTGATTCGCTTCATTGCCTGGTCGAACAAATTGCGGTCTTCAGCCATATGAATAGCTTCGTAATTCGCACCAATCAATTCAATATTATACTTTTCTAATACACCATGCTCATGCAATGCTAAAGCACAGTTAAGTGCAGTTTGCCCACCCATAGTCGGCAAAATCGCATCAGGACGTTCTTTCTCAATAATGCGCTCAACGGTTTCCCATGTGATCGGCTCGATGTATGTCGCATCTGCCATTGATGGGTCGGTCATAATTGTTGCTGGATTTGAGTTCACCAAGATGACCCGGTAACCTTCTTCGCGCAAAGCTTTACACGCTTGCGCTCCGGAATAATCAAATTCGCAAGCCTGCCCAATAACAATAGGGCCAGCGCCGAGGATTAAAATGCTTTTTAGGTCTGTTCTTTTTGGCATGTTCTCAATTTCACTGTCGAGTGTTGTGGTCAAATATTTCGGAGAAATGTTACGGTCGAAAATTATATTTACCGCTTTTGATCAATGCAGCCCAGAATTGAGCTGCATACAAAAAAAGCAACATCAGCCTTTTCGCTGCTGACTCATTAATGCTATAAAGTGATCAAACAAAGGCGCTGCGTCATGTGGCCCCGGGCTTGCTTCTGGATGCCCCTGAAAACTAAAGGCGGGCTTATCCGTTAATTCTATACCCTGCAAAGTTTCATCAAACAAAGACTTATGCGTCACTCTCACATTGGCAGGTAGACTTGATTCATCTACAGCGAAACCATGGTTTTGGCTAGTAATCATGACTACACCAGTTTCTATATCCTGCACTGGATGGTTGCCACCATGGTGACCAAATTTCATTTTTACGGTATTGCCGCCGCTAGCTAAAGCCAGCAATTGATGGCCAAGACAGATGCCAAATATCGGCACGCCCGCTGCCAACAATTCTTTAATGGCTGCTATCGCGTAATCACAAGGCTCTGGATCACCAGGGCCGTTAGAAAGGAATACACCGTCAGGATGCATATCTAATACGTCCTGGGCGGATGTTTCCGCAGGAACAACCGTAAGGTCACAACCACGATCTACCAGCATGCGCAAAATATTGCGCTTAGTACCATAGTCATAAGCAACAACTTTATATTTTGCTTCTTTCTCAGCCAAGTGGCTAAAACCGCTACCTAACTGCCAAGACCCGTGGCCCCAACGATAAGCTTCTTTGGTAGACACTTCTTTGGCAAGATCTAACCCTTTTAGGCCAGAAAATGCTTTTGCTGCAGATAAGGCATCATCACTGAGGTTATTACCGACTTGATTGCCACCGGCTAAAATACAGCCACTTTGCGCGCCTTTTTCTCGAAGCAATCGCGTTAGGCGTCGAGTATCGATATCAGCGATGCCAACTATATTACGTGTTTTGAGGTAGACATCGAGCGCCTGCTTACTGCGAAAATTGCTTTCTAACAAAGGTAAATCGCGTATAACTAAACCGGCTGCCCATATAGCTTGACACTCTTCGTCTTCCTGGTTGACACCAGTATTGCCGATATGAGGATAGGTTAAAGTAACGATTTGTTTAGCATAAGATGGGTCGGTAAGAATTTCTTGATAGCCGGTCATTGCCGTATTGAATACGACCTCGCCAACTGTCATTCCATCAGCACCGATGGACTTACCACGAAAGACACTGCCATCGGCAAGAACCAAAATAGCAGTTTTTTCACAAGCTAACGCTTGCTGAATGGGTTTTAGGGCACCCGTTGTCACGCAACCTCCAGACTGAAAAATGCAGAAAAGCCGCAGGCCACAGACAATTTATATTCGTGTGCAGACCGCTAGGCCCAGATGAAAGCTCATCTGAACCACATTTTTCATGTGTAATTAATAGGTAAAAAAGCTGTAAAAAACGAGACGAACAACAAACGATAATTTATCGCCCTGCTCCACCTCGCTTTTGATCCGAACACTTAACTCACAGTCGGTTTAAGTACTGTAAACACCTAGATGTGGTGCATTTAAGGCTCTACTGATTGGGAAATGATTGTACGGTAAAGGCATCACTACGTCCACAGCCAAACAGCGCACAAAGCCAAAATTATTAAGCAATTTCATGGGGCATACCGCAAACCCGCAAAACACTTAGGCCGACAAACTCGCCTCTACTCTCAGGCCAGAAATGCCGTCGGTACGCGCAGACACACGGAATAAACCACCATGAACCTCCACAATTCTCTTCGCAATAGACAAACCCATACCTTGCCGAGAAAGGATATATTCATCCGGCTCACCATTTGCCACCAACGATCGGTAAGGCGACACCGCCTTCACTATATCGCGCTCTATTAACCCCACGCCATCGTCTTCTACGACAAGCAACAAACCTTTATCTGAGTTTTCGGTAAATACTCGGCACAACACCGATTCAGTATTATTGGGTGATGCATAACGAATGCAATTAACAAATATTTCAGCAAAATATTGCTGCCACAACTTTGGACTACCTGCCATCGTCGGCAATACCCGCACGTCAAAGGTAATCAACGGAAATTGCTCTAAAGCCTGCTGAACGGCCACCTCTTGCCTAGCCTCATCACATAGCTTCGTCAAATCACAAGAAAGGAAGGCCTCTTCTATATTGTAAAGACGAGCATATTGTGACAATGACTTAAGTTGCTTATTAGACTTCTCACTTTCGGTGCGAATAAGCGACAACCAATGCAAGGCTTTTTCATCCAAATCATCTCCGTATTTTTCTACCAACAACCTAGAAAAACCCGACGCCGCACGCAGCGCACTCCCAGCATCATGAGAAAAAACGCGCAACACTGCTTGCAAATACTCTTCGTCAACTGGCATCTTTTACTACCCTCGCTTACTGCTCTATCATACAACGCTGCTTAAAAAAGTCGCCAACACAATGGCCTCGACACTAATAAACTACCTACTACTAACCCTCAACTTTCGGTAAGGTGAAATGAAAGCTCGCACCTTTATCTTTTTCCGACTCCACCCATAAGCGGCCGCCATGACGCTCTACTACTTTTTTACAAATAGCCAATCCGACGCCGGTGCCGGAGAACTCGCCCTGACCATGCAAGCGCTTAAACACCTCAAAGATTTGCTGCTGATATCGCGGCTCAATACCAATACCATTATCCTTTACCGTAAACTGCCAACAGCCAAGCCCATCGTCAACCGCACTCACATGAACCTTGGGGGCGAGCCCTGCTGGCTGATACTTCAGCCCATTATTAATTAAGTTTTGTAGCAGCTGATAGACTTGAGTTTTATTGCCGCTAATCAAAGGCAGATGATCGTAAATCACCTGACGCTCATCCCCATCAAAACCAATTTGTAAATGCTGCTTTACCGCCTCGACTAACGATTCAGCACTCACTTCTTCCAACAACTGCGTATCATTATCGACTCGCGAATAAGTGAGAATGTCTGCAATTAACACCTGTG
>JBNMPW010000160.1:0-6650 GCA_051277205.1 Oceanicoccus sp.
CGACAGCCAAGCCTACAGGCTGCAAAGTCAGCTAGTGAAAAATCTGGATAATGGCGGCCAATTTATTGTCACCCCTTTTGCTCGCTATAGCGAAATGGATTTTTTAATGCACTTTCTACCCGGCACACCGCTGGAACAAAACGGCCAAAAAAGTATCGGCCTGCAAACCAGCTATATTCGCCCGGTCAATACGCGGCTAAGCCTCCAGCAAGGTGTTGATATTGAATTGACCGATGCCTACCTAAAACAGAGCCAGGCGGCAGGCTTTTCTCGTTTCCCGGCGGGTCAACAATATGACTACCAAGTTGATGCGATAGTCGCCGCCGCTTATATCAATGCCAAGCAGCGCTTAAATGACCGCACTAGCTTCGAGCTAGGCATTCGGTTTGAGGCCATTGAATATGACTATGACAACCGTATGTTAGCCGGCAGCAGCGATGAAAACGGCGATCCCTGTAGTGTGGCCCCCTGCCGTTATAGTCGCCCCGCCGATCGTGAAGACAGTTTTGAAAACCTCTCTATTAATGCCAGCTTACTGCACAACCTCACCCAGAACTTAGCAGCCAGCCTGCGGCTTTCACACAGCTATCGGCCACCTCAAGCCACTGAACTCTACCGCTTGCAAAATGGTCAGTTAGAAGCCGAACTTGATACCGAGCAATTAGACAGTATTGAACTCGGACTGCGCGGCAAACTCAGCTTAGGTCAACAACGGCTGCGCTATAGCTTAGTAGCTTTTTATATGGAAAAAGACAATGTCATATTTCAGGACAACCAACGCCAAAATCTTGATAACGGCGGCACCGACCATCAAGGACTGGAATATGAACTACAATGGCAGCTCAACGCACAGTGGGAGTTGAGTGCCAATGGCACCTTCGCCCGTCATCGCTATAGTAAAAACGTTAGCCTGTTTGGTGCGGACAGCAGTCTAGATGTCCACGGCAATGATATCGATACCGCGCCGCGGCGAATGAGCTCTGTGAGAATTAACTGGCAAGCCAGCACTAATACCAGCGCCGAATTAGAGTGGCTTGCAATGGGCAAATACTACACCGATATCGACAATCAACGCAGCTATGCAGGCCATGACCTATACAATTTGCGTGTTAGGCAACAGCTGACCGCCGATATCAGTGTTGGACTACGGATCAATAACCTCAGCGACATTGATTATGCTGAGCGGGCTGATTATTCGGGTTTTGTTGGCGATCGGTATTTCGTAGGCGAACCTCGTTCATATTTTGCTGACCTGTCGATACGTTTTTAGCAACAGCCGTAATATTTAGCAGCAGCAATGACGTCATCCAATTAATGCTAAGCTGCGTATCATTAATAATATTAAAAAATAATGAAAAACAGGCTTAACACTATGTTGAAAAAACCCGTCCAACGCCGTCAATTTGTTCAACAATCAGCTGTTGCCGTTATCGGTGCAGCACTGAGCCCAATGCTATTGGCTCAAACAGCAAACCCACCGAGCAGTGCTTTTAGCGCAGAATCAACCGCCGAGAAAGTCACCGCTGGCATCGACCTCAGCGGCCTGACAGCTGTCGTCACCGGCGCCAATTCAGGACTGGGCATGGAAACAGCCCGAGTGCTGGCATTGCGTGGAGCACATGTATTCTGCACCGCACGCAGCTTAGAGAAAGCACGAGCAGCCTGTGAGGAAATTGAAGGTAAAACCACCCCGCTGGTGCTGGAATTAACCGATTTTGAATCAATCACCGCCTGTAGCAAAGCAATCCAAGCAGCAACTGACAAAATAGACATTCTGGTCTGTAACGCGGGCATCATGCAAACACCTGAACTATCCCTATTTAACGGCGTAGAAAAACAATTTGCCGTCAACCACCTTGGCCACTTCCTATTCAGCAATCAACTAATGCCGCAAGTAAAAGCTGCCGATCAAGGTCGCTTTGTGATCGTAAGCAGTTGGGGCTATAACTGGGCGCCCGAAGTAGGCATCGACTTTGATAATCTTGATGGCGCCAACGGCTACGACCCCACCATTTTCTACGGCCAATCTAAAGCAGCCAACCATTTATTTGCCTTGTCTTTATCAGAGCAATTGAAAGGCACAACTACTACCGCCAACTCGCTTCACCCCGGCATCATCAATACCAATCTGGGCCGTGATTTCGTATGGTGGAAACGCATTGCGGCTAACGTAATCGGTTGGACCTTTATGAAGTCGATACCCGAAGGAGCTGCTACCAGCGCCTATGTCTCTACCGCTCCCGCCTTAGCAGATGTGTCAGGAGTTTATTTTGAAGACTGCAACCCGGTAGCACCGGATAAAGCATTTATGAATGATAAAGCGCTAGCCGATAAACTCTGGCAAGTATCGGCTGATTTATGTAAAGGTTATATGCCGAGCTAACTGAAGTATAAATTATTATATCCGCAACTTGCGCCACCAGAACCGTTATCAGTTGAAATCCCAAACCCTTCTAACGGTCCTGATAGCGCAGACTGCTAACAATACTACTAAAGAAATATATCCATACTCGACGGCGCAACTCAAAGGGCATGGGCTCCCGCCAATGACGGCAAAAACCTTACGTCATAATGGGTGCAATACCCACGGCAAGGCGCACTTTTCTTAACAAATCAGAGGCAGTTTCCCGCGCTTTTAACGCTCCTTTTTGCAACTCTTGTTCGATAAAATCACCATCGGCCATCAACTCTTCATAACGGGCACGGGCCGGCGCAATCTCTTCATTTATTAAGCCAAACAACTCTTTCTTGGCCTGCCCCCAGGCAATACCTTCCGCATATTGCCCGCGCATATATTGAGTTTGCTCAGGCGTCGCAAACGCCTGCCAAATTTGAAACACCGTAGAATCCGCAGTATCTTTTGGCTCGCCCGGCTCCAATAAATTCGTTTTAATTTTGTTGATATGTTTTTGCAATTGTTTCTCAGTCAAAAACAAAGGAATTGTATTGTTATAACTCTTACTCATCTTGCGGCCATCTAAACCACCAAGCACCGCCATATCATCACCGACCACCGCTTGCGGCAGTACAAATAAATCATCAAAATGATGATTGAAACGCTGGGCAATATCACGGGCCATCTCCACATGTTGGATTTGATCTTTGCCGACGGGGATTTTTTTACCGTTAAACATTAAAATATCAGCAGCCATTAAAACAGGGTAACTGAACAACCCCATAGTGACCGCATTATCCGGGTCGTCACCTTCCACCTCATTGGCTTGCACCGCCGCTTTATAAGCATGCGCGCGGTTCATCAAACCCTTAGCGGTCATACAGGTCAAAATCCAGCTCAGCTCAGTAATTTCTGGGACATCGGACTGACGATAGAAAGTACAGTTATCCGTATCCAAACCCATAGCTAACCACGTGGCAGCGATTTCTTTAGTGGATTGGCGAACCTGCAGAGGGTCATGGCATTTAATCAATGCGTGATAATCCGCTAAAAAGAAAAACGAGTCGATCGAGGCATCTTGACTAGCAATAATGGCCGGTTTAATCGCGCCGACATAATTACCTAAATGGGGAGTGCCGGTGGTAGTGATACCTGTTAATACGCGCTCTGTACTCATAAATAACTGCAACTTGTTGGTAGTGGTAGATAAAAAGCGCGCTTATGATACTGCCTAGGCCTCTGGCTGGCCAGCACCAGCAGTAATCAACTGCTCCATCAAACGTCGGTAAGCAGGCTTTAACTCCTTCATTGAAAAACGCGCAACGCAGGGCGCTACTGGCAATTGCCCCTGCTCCTTTGACGTCGCCAAGGCTATTAATACCTCTGCGACCGCCGTAGCCTCTTGCTCAGGCTGCTGTTCAAACGATGCATATAAATACTCATCACTAAACCACTCGCCATAACACAAGCGCTTAGGTAACAAAGGCAGACAACCGGCAGCCACCGCTTCCAACACCGCCAAACCTTGAAAATCATGCAGTGCTGTCGAAAGTACCACATCAGCACGCTGCAACAATTGTTGATACTCGGCACCGTCTTCAATATATCCCCAATGCACTAAGGCCTCAGGGTAATGGCTATCAAACCATGTCTTAAGCTGCTCAAAAGCGGCTGGAATTTGACGAAATTGCTGACCGACAATATGCCACTCAATAAAGACTCCAGCAGCCATGGTGCGCACGACAGCGGCCAACAATCGCTCCGGCGCCTTGTCATATTCCCAGCGATGATTCCACAGCACTTGTAAGGGCTGCTGATTATTTCTGGCGGCAGCGGTGTCTGACGACCGGGTTAAGGGGACAGATAACACGTCACTACGCGCCGCTAGTCTCGCCACTAAACCCGACGGTACAAAATCAGGTAATTTCTGCAACAACTGCTCAGCACCTGCCAAGAAAGTATCCCGGTTATAGGCACTATTAAAAGCAACTCGATCAGCCGCCAAGGCGGTATATAGATTAAGTATTTGCGGCTCTACACCCTGCCGCTGAAGCTTACTTGCAGGATAAACAAACTGATTTTCATGAAAATAGACCAGCGTTGGTAACTGACTCAGCGCTGGCACAAAACCACGCAACGCTGACAGATCGACCATTGAAGTGGCAATCAACAGATCATATGGCTGTTCTAACAGCTGCCGCTGGCTAAAGGCCCAGCTCAGACTATTGCCGCGAATACGCCAACTGAAATGTCTCGGCGGCAGGGTCAGCACCGTCCATTGGAAATCTTTGAAAGCCGCCTGCAAGCTCTGTGCCCAGCTTTTATGGCTATCGGCATCATAGGCTGACAGTAAAAGTATTTTCATAAGCATGCATAACCCATCTGACAGTTGACGACTTTTAGCCACTCCACTAAGCTCAGCGACCCTTTATGAACAGTAATACTCAAATAATTAACAGGATCCCTTAGCCATGGTAGACTTTGAAACTCTCATTCTGGAAAAAATCGACGGTGTTGCCAATATCACCCTAAACCGCCCAGAAGCCGCCAATGGTATCAATTTAATCATGGCAAAAGAATTAATGACTGCAGCCAGTGATTGCAGTGACGACCCGTTGGTGAGAGTGGTGCTATTAACTGGCAACGGAAAGCTATTTTCGGCCGGCGGCGATCTGAAAAGTTTTGCCGGCACCGATGACCCAAGCTCCCTGCTGAAAGAAATCACCTTTTACCTACATGGTGCTATCTCACGCTTCAGCCGCATGAGCGCCCCGTTAATCATTGCCGTTAATGGCACGGCGGCTGGCGCCGGTTTTAGTCTCGCCGTGACCGGCGATATCGTCTTAAGCGCTGCCTCCGCCAAATTCACCATGGCCTATACAGCAGCCGGTCTCTCCCCAGACGGCAGCTCAAGCTACTTTCTGCCTCGGCTGATCGGCCTACGCCGGACCCAAGAGTTGATGTTTACAAACCGCTTATTGACCGCCGATGAAGCTCTAGAATGGGGAGCCATCAATAAAGTCGTACCCAATGACGAATTAGCTGGTGAAGCGCAAGCGCTGGCCAAGCAACTGGCAGAAGGACCAACCCTCGCTTTTGGCGCGGTGAAAAAATTACTGCTAAGCAGTTTCACCAATACCCTTGAAAGCCAGATGGAAGATGAATCCGGTTACATCGCCGCTATGACCACGTATAAAGACGGTAAAGAAGGTATTGCAGCTTTCAGCGAGAAACGAAAGCCCGTATTTGAGGGAAAATAAGCCCGTTAACTAAACGCTGTCACTTATCGGAGAGCCCTCTTAGTCCGCCAAGTGACAAATACTTCCCCTACAAGCGCTCAAACATTAGCCATTTGCAGTAGATAACTGTATAATTCGCCGCCGTAATGGAGCAACTTTCAAAGCTGACCGTTTAAGAAAATCATCCCAAAAATGTAATATCCGAGGTAATACTGTGGCGGCTGCCGAGCAACTAGAAGCGTTAATCAAACTTGAATTAGACCTAAAATCTCAGTATGAGAAAAAAATGACTGCCGAGCGTTATAAAATTGATGCGCTCAATGAGACCCAAACCAAATTACAGGCGACGATCTCCCAACAAGCCGCAGACATTAATACACTTACCAAAGGCGGTGGCGATGTTAAACGTCTTGAGCAAGAAAACCGCGAAATTAGCAACCGCGCTGACAACATCAAAAATGAATTTGATGCCCAACGCAACAAAGTTAAAGCCGCGCAAAAAGAGCTGATCAGCCTGAAATCTGAAGTCAAAGAACTGAAACAGTTTGATGCTAAGAAGCTGAAAAAGAATTTGGTTGAGACCAAGAAAAAACTGGAAGAGCAGCGTAAAGCCAATGAGCTTTTTAGCAAATCGAACCGCGAGCTAAAGCAAGAAAGTTTTGAGCAAAAAAACAGCATTGAGCAACTGGAAAAAGAGCTCGAAGAACTGAAGCCCAAAGATGCTAAAGTTGAGAGCGAAGTTGAAACAGAAGAAGCCGCTGTAGCCTAAGGTATCACCAGACTATAAAAGAGAACTACAAAAAAGTGCGCCGCCATGGCAGCGCACTTTTTTTATAACTGTCATTTGCTAAGGCTAGCAGAGTATCTAACCTCAACAACAGGTCAATTAGTTAAGGTCCTTGTCTTTCCAGTACTTAGTGCCTTTAACCATTGCTTGCAAAGCCAGACCATTTTCAGTTAACTGATAAACCGTAATGTCGCCAATGGTAGCACCACTGCTAATCTGGCCACCTTTG
>JBNMPW010000161.1:0-6489 GCA_051277205.1 Oceanicoccus sp.
GCGCTGGTTCAACACCTCAGCGACTGGCTTTTTCTTAGGGATGTTTTTATGCAATATATTATCCAGCGCTAAATACACGTTATGCTCTAGAAACAAGCTGATAACCGTGGCGAATAATACGCCAAATGCCGACGATATTGCCATCGACGCAATTGAGAGGCAATTGATGAGTTTTGATTAGAGCAGCGGGCTGAAAAATGAAATATCAATATTTTTTGGTCTTATGATTTTGCAGGTATACCGGGGTCAACAGCGGTGGCGCGAATTATTTCTAGCGACAATGGATAGTTTTTGCTCAATTAAGCAGTGGTGAAATCGCTAAAACTTTGCCATTGTGTAGTATCGCTGGCGACCTTTTCGACTTTTGATAACTGTGGCCCTTGATGCACGGCGGTTAATACCGTTTCAACATTTTCTTGCTGGCCTGCGAGCATCACTTCTACTCGGCCATCGGCCAAGTTTTTTGCCCAGCCTGTGACACTGTTTGCACGGGCTTGTTGTTGGCAAAAAGCGCGAAACCAAACGCCTTGAACACGGCCGCTAACAAAACCATGAATACAATATTTTTCGCTCATAGGTGCATTAATCGTAAAATACTGGCTTCAGTTTGTGGCCCCACCAAGGTGTGAGTAACTTGCCCCTGCGGGTTAATTAACAGCGTAGTCGGTAGTACCTTGGGGGGCTCAATATTTAATAATGCCGCCGGATTTTTCTGTAGTACGGGGAAACTGATCCCCAACTTGTCGATGGCTTGCGCTAATTTTTGCCCTTGGCTTTGGTCAAAATCGACACCAAAAACCACCAGGCGTTTACTGTTCTCGCTGGCCAGCTTATTGAGCTCCGGGATTTCTTCAATACAGGGCTTACACCAAATCGCCCAGTAATTAATAACTATCCATTGCCCTTGGTAATCACTGAAATTACCGCTATTACCGGTGGCAGTGACAAAGTCGGTTTTGCCGCAGGCGGTTAACAGTAGACAGATAAAAAGAGGGCGTAGCCATTTGCTAGCAGTAAGATAATTAGTCATTTTTGCTGTCAGTTTGCGGGTTTAATATTACAGCGTTTCCAGCTTCAAATAGCTGCGCCAGTGGGATATCCAAGGTCTGTTGGTTTTGTTGTTTGGCATTTTCGATCGGGCCAATACTGTTGCGAAACCAAACCGGTAAATCTTCACTAGCACGGGTGCGGGTGTCGGTAGCATGCCCCAATAAACGTACCAATTCCCACAGGCTAAAATGGTTGAGGTCGCGGCCCAAGATAAAATGGCCGTAATCGGCGCTACGCACTAAGCCACTTTTAAATAGTTTGTCTCGAATGGTGGTCCAGCGATCGCTTGAAATACTGTGTTTGTCGAATAGCCAAGGTTTTTGTAACAAGTATTGTTCGGTGACTGTCAGGCCTGTTTGATGGCGCTGCCACAGCAATTCCAAAACCCCTAGGGTTAACACAATGTCGCTGTAATTTTCATTTTCTAGCGCATTGAAACCACCGAGGGTATGAACCAGTTCTGCACCGGCCAACACAATCAGCCAGGATAAATAGATCCATAACAAAAACATGGGGATGGCGGCGAAAGTGCCGTAAATGGTTTGGTAGCTGCTATTAGAAACGATACCTGCAAACAGCTGTTTGGCGAGTTCGAATACCAATGCGGTAATCAATCCACCGATAATGGCATTTTTAATAGGCACACGACAATTGGGTACAGCCGCAAACAGCAATGTAAAAGCCGCCGAGGTTAATAAATAGGGAGTACCACGCAACAGCATGGGGCCAATGCCGATGACATCAACTTGATCAAACATCACTTTTAGAGAAACCAAATAGGTGCTGATGGCGAAGGCTAGGCCGATAAATATCGGGCCAAGACTGAGGATTGCCCAATACAGTAAAAAACTTGATAAGCCTTTGCGGTTATCGCGGGTTTTCCAAATGGCGTTAAAGGTTTTTTCAATATTTTTCAGCATCAGAATCGCGGTCACGCCGAGGAAGGCTATACCGACACCGGTCATTTTGCGGGCTTTTTCAGAAAACTGGACTAAATAATCTTCAACTTCTTGACCAGTGGAGGGCACAAAATTATCAAACACTAGATTCTGAATTTGGTTTCCTACTTCTTGAAAGGCTGGAACTGCTGACAGGATGGCATACATGACAGTGAGCAGCGGGACCAGTGCGAACAGGCTCATATAGGTGAGTGCGGCGGCACTGTAGCTGCAGCCGTCGGCCACGTAGCGTTGTTGCACGTGGCGTAGCAGTGTTAAGCAATCTTTAACAGATGGAATAGCCATAGGTGTCGCTTACTGATGTAAATAGTAATGTATAATGACACCCAGTATACACAGTCATTTATAGCAGGACGACACAACCCAATGAGCGAGTTTACTATTTATCATAACCCGCGCTGCTCCAAATCGCGCCAAACCTTAGTTTTACTAACAAACAACGGCGTTAGCCCTGATATCGTGCTCTATCTCGACACGCCTCCCAGCGCCGATAAACTCAATGATTTATTGGCTAAGTTGGGTATAACTGCCCGCGATTTATTGCGCAAAGGTGAAACGGCTTATAAAGAGGGTAATCTGGCTGATAGCAGTCTGAGCGATGCTCAATTGGTGGCGGCGATGGTAGCGTCTCCTAAGCTGATCGAGCGTCCTATTGTGGTTAAAGGCGACAAGGCGATATTGGGTCGACCACCCGAAAATGTGTTGGAGTTGATATAGTTGGCTTCTTATATACTCGTTCTTTATTACAGCCGACATGGTGCTTGCGCTGCAATGGCCAAGCAAGTAGCGCGCGGTGTCGAGCAAGTGGCAGGCATTGAAGCGCGGATTCGCACCGTACCAGCAGTATCGGCGCAATCAGAAGCGGTGTCGCCGGCGATTCCTGAAGAAGGACCGCTCTATTGCAGTGAGCAAGACTTGGGTGGTTGTGCCGGATTGGTGATGGGTAGTCCAACCCGTTTTGGTAATATGGCGGCTCCGCTTAAATATTTTATCGATGGTAGTTCAAGCTTATGGTTGAGCGGTGCGATGATTGATAAACCGGCGGCAGTGTTTACGTCTAGTTCCAGTTTGCACGGTGGTCAGGAATCTACGTTATTAACGATGATGTTACCCTTGCTGCATCATGGCATGATGATCCTAGGCTTACCCTATAGCGAAGCGGCACTGATGAATACCGTTAGTGGTGGTACACCTTATGGGGCCAGTCACTTAGCGGGTCAGCAGAGTGACCGTATTATCGATGATAATGAAACCGTATTGTGCCAAGCGTTGGGTAAACGTATTGCGCGTGTTGCCCTGCAAACAGCCCTAAAATTAGAAAAATAAACATTATGAATAATCCCTATCAAAGCCTATCCAAAAATTCTCGTCGTATGATGTTAATCAGTTTTATTGGCTTACTGGGCGCAATAAGCTTAGGTACATTAGTTTGGCCTAGTTGCGAGCGCGACCCTAATGCAGTGGTTTGGAGTATTCAAATGTTATTACTGTTGCCGTTTTTACCGTCGATGTTAAGCCAAAAGCTACGCACGTTAATTTGGTTAACCTTTATTTTATTGGGTTTTTTTATGACCTCAGTCACCACCGCTTTTGCCTGTCCCAATGTGCTGGCAATCAGCGAAGTGATGCTCACTGTGGTGCTGTTTATTAGCATCATGATGTATGTGCGTTGGCGTGCCCGCGAAATGAAGTTTAAAAATTCTGAATTACAGACCTGATTAGCAAAAAAACATTAAGAGAGCAAATAAATTATGGAAGAAAAACCAGTAGGCTTTATACGCTGTAACTACCGCCGCTTAATGAAATTATTGTCGGCCTTAAGGCTGCTGCTAACTAATTTAGTATTTTTATTATTGGTGATAATGGTGGTGATATTTTTTTCAGCCACCAATCTTCCGGCAATACCGGAAAAAAGTGCGTTGGTTTTAAATATAAGTGGCAGCTTGGTGGATCAGAAAGCCTATGCTGATCCGATAAGCCAGCTGATGGGGCAAGATAACCCCGAACAACAAGAAACCCTATTACAGGATGTTATTGACGCTATTCGCTACGCAACTACCGACGATCGTATAAATATCTTGGTGCTGTCTTTAGATAATATGCTTTACGGCGGCGTCAGTAAAATGCAAGAAATCGTGCCCGTCTTAGATGCTTTTCGTGCTAGTGGCAAAAAGATCATCGCGGTCGGTGATTACTTCAGTCAGGATCAATATTGGTTAGCCGCCCAAGCAGACGAAATTTATATTGATCCAATGGGCGGGGTAGTGATCGATGGTTATGGCTTGTATCGCAATTATTTTAAGCAAGCACTTGATAAGCTGCATATTAATTTTCATGTGTTTCGCGTCGGTGAATTTAAATCGGCGATGGAACCGTTTATGCGCGACGATATGTCAGCGCAAGCAAAGCGTGCCAGCCAACAATGGTTAGATAAGCTTTGGTATGAATACACCCATACCGTTGCGCAGCGGCGCAACCTTGATATCGACGATATTAGTAGTTACGCCAACGGTATTGATAAGTTGTTAGAAAAATACCAAGGTAATACTGCCTCGGTGGCGATTGCCAGTGGTTTGGTGGATGGTGTTAAAACCCGTGACGAGATTAATAGCTATTTGCTGGAGTTGGTGGGTGCGGCTGATGAAGATGGTTATTTTCAAGGTATCGGCTTTAAGCAGTATTTGTGGCTACAGCAAGCGAATGACTCTGAGCCTAAAGCTGAACAAAAAGTAGGTATATTAGTGGCTGCCGGTAATATTGTCGACGGTGATCAGCCCGCCGGTATGATTGGTGGCGATAGCTTAGCGGCATTAATTCGTCAGGCGCGTTTGGATGCAGAAGTGCGCGCGGTGGTATTGCGTATCGACAGCGGTGGTGGCAGTGCGTTTGCGTCTGAAATCATTCGCCGAGAGCTGCAATTACTGAAACAAGAAGGTAAACCGCTAGTGGTGTCGATGGGTGCGGTGGCGGCCTCCGGTGGTTATTGGATTGCTGCTGATGCCGATGAGATTTGGGCAACACCGGCTACCTTAACCGGCTCGATTGGTATCTTTGCCGCTTTTCCGACGTTAGAGGGCAGCCTCGATAAATTAGGTATTCATACCGACGGTATCGGCACCACAATAGCGGCCGGCAGTGCGCGTATAGATCGCCCTTTGCAGCCGATTGCGGCACGCTCCATTCAAAGTGTTATTGAGTATGGCTACAATCAGTTTTTAGATGTGGTGGCAAGTGGTCGCGGTTTATCAAAAGATGCTGTTGCTGAATTAGCCGAAGGACGGGTATGGTCGGCGGCGGATGCTCACCGTTTAGGCTTAGTTGATCAGTTAGGTTCATTGGACCAAGCGGTAGCCGCCGCCGCTAAGCTTGCTGAATTGGATGATTACAGTCGTCAATTGATTGAGATACCGCTGTCACAGCAGGAGCAATTACTGCAGCAGTTATTGGGGCAGGCGCAGCTCAATGGTTGGTCTTTGTTGCCGGTCAGTTCTAGCTTTGCGCAAGTACAGCGCTGGTTGCGACCGTTGCAGGACAGCCTACAATTTGTGTCGTCGATGAATGATCCGCAGGGCGTGTATTTGCATTGCACGGTGTGTGTTGCGCCTTAATAAGCCGTTGCTTAAATGGTATTTACCGAGCAGGCTGCAATAATTAGTTAGATTGTTTCCATAACTCATAGCCGCCATCTAAACTGTAAACGTCGCTAAAGCCACGCTCAACCAAAAACTGGGCGGCATTTTGGCTACTATTGCCGTGGTAACAATAAACCACCACCGTGCTTGTTTTGTCGGTGCTGTCGATAAATTGATCGACAGTGTTATTGTCGAGCAAAAAAGCGCCATCAATATGAGCGGTGTTATAGGACTGTGCGTCGCGAACATCAACCACTGCTACATCGTCTTGCGCAAGCAATGGTTGGGCCTGCTCTATAGAAATACGTTTGAAGGCGCTCATACTTACTACTCTTGGCTAGATCACAGTTGCTGTTATCATACGCCGAGTTTATCACAGCTTAAGGAAATACTTATGCCCAAGGCTAGCGACCTAAAAAAAGGCGATGTGGTTGAGTACAAAAATGCTCCCTACATTGTCAAAACCATTGAGACTAAATCGCCTTCATCGCGCGGTGCTAATACGCTGTATAAGATCCGCATGAACCATGTTAAAACTGGGCAGAAAGTTGATGAAAGCCTAAAGGGCGATGACATCTTGGCCGACATCGACTTTGAACGCCGAAAAATGCAGTTCTCCTATATAGACGGCGATGGTTATGTCTTTATGGATGATGAAGATTACAGCCAGTACACCCTCAATGAAGCTGAACTAGGCGATGATCGTTTATACATATATGACGGTATGGAATCGGTGACGGGGTTGATTGTAGAAGAGCAGCTTATTGCTATTGATCTACCGCAGTCGGTTGTTATGACCGTGGTAGATACGGCGCCGGGTATTAAAGGGGCCAGTGCCTCAGCCAGAA
>JBNMPW010000162.1:0-6466 GCA_051277205.1 Oceanicoccus sp.
GCGGTTTTCTACACACCATCTAACAGCGGGCAGATACTTCTCTTCGCGGAAACGAGTAAAAGCGCCGTCGACAGTGCGGCGTAATTTACTGGGTTGATGCTCTGCAGATATTTTTAAAGAGTGATGCAGGTGGCCCGGCAACACAATAAAACATTCCAACAAAGAGGCCAGTACCACGCAGATAACGACTAGCGGGATCGCAAAAAGAATCGAGCCGGTAGGGCCGCCGATTGTCATTAGCGGTAAAAACGCCGCCACGGTAGTTAATGAGGCGGCGGCTACTGGCGGCAACATTTTTATGGCGGCCTGTTCCGCCGCGCGAGCAGGAGAGGCACCTTGATCCGCCAAGGTGACGGCTTCTTCGCTTACTACAATGGCATCGTCAACAATAATACCCAAGGTCATGATCATTGCGAACAAGGTCATCACATTGATGGTTCCACCAAAATAACTTAAGGCCATTAATGAGGCCAGTATCGAAACCGGAATGCCAGCGGCGACCCAGATCGCGACGCGACCATTTAAGAAGAGATAGAGAATGCCTAACAGTAGTACTAAGCCGGTCAGCGCATTGGAGGTCATTAAGTTAATGCGATCATCAACATTACGCCACCGTTCATCATAGATGGTTAGTTCGATATTGGGTGGCAGGTCAGCCCGTGCCCCTTCAATCCATGTGCCTAAGTTTTCGGCTACGTTGATGGCATCTTCTGATTCAGAACGGGCAACGATAATTTCTACTGCCGGTTTATTATTGGAAAAAAGCTGCGCTGAGTTTTCTTTGGGTGCTCGTTCAATGCTGGCAATATCACCGAGGGTGAGTAGTCGGCCGCTGCCGTCAGGGTTAATGACTAATTGAGAAAACCCCTCCACCGAACGCTGTTGGTCAAGGCTACGTAATTGCCGTGACATATCTTTTTCGCCGATGGCACCGGCAGGCAAGTTGATACTGGTGCCACGTATTTGTTGTGCTATTTCAGTTAACGACAGTTTCAGTTCGTTTAGACGCTCGGCGGGTAATTCAATGGAAATTTCTTCTTCAGGCAAGCCGCGAATTTCAACTCTTGAAAGCCCGCGCGCACGAAGTTGGCGCTCAAACTGTTTACTGATCGGCCGCAATTGCTCAAGTACAGGACCTGTTAATAACAACCTCGAAACGCCTGCGTTTCTATCGAAAAGAGCAATTTGTGGCTGCTCAGATTCCACCGGTAAATTGCGGATAAAAGAGACTGAGTTTTTGACCTTATTAAGGGCCGCACTCATATCAGTGCCTTGTGGGTATTCCAGTGTTACTGTGGAGCGGTTATCTCGTGACACCGAGCTGATATTTTTAATTTCCTCAAGACCCAGTAACTGATCTTCGATCGGTTGGGTCAGCGAAGCTTCAACATCCTGCGCAGCCGCGCCCTGCCATACGACGCTGATGGTAATTAAATTCAACGCAAAGGCGGGCAATACTTGCCGTGTCAATTGGGTGCTGGCCCATAGGCCTGCTAGCACCATCACAATCATTGCTAGATTGGGGGCTACTGGGTTGCGAACAAATGTTTTGATCAGGTTATTCATTGTTGCGATTACCCGTTATTAGACTTCTTTTGTTGAGGTCGCAGTACCTGCTGGCCATTGACGGGGCTGGGTTTAGTGGCGATCGCTTGATCTGAAGGGGGGCTT
The DNA here is from genome assembly GCA_051277205.1 of Oceanicoccus sp. Lineage (GTDB taxonomy): Bacteria > Pseudomonadota > Gammaproteobacteria > Pseudomonadales > Dasaniaceae > Oceanicoccus. Next base: position 1,672 of record JBNMPW010000162.1, read on the forward strand.
ACTTTGACTCGCAAGCCATCAGAGGCGTTGGCAAGTTTAGTGATAATGATCTGTTCGCTATTGCTGAGTTTACTGGAGCGGATTAATACTTGGGTGCTGCCATCGGGCAAGCGGCTTTCACCCAGCCGCTCAACTTCTAGCATTTGCATACGATCTTCTACTACCGTGTATATTTTGTTGCTGCCATAAATGGCCTCAGCCGGTACCGCAATAACATTCATCACTGCCGGTAGTTCCACTTGAATTTTTACCGTACTGCCCAGACTGAGCCCTAAAGGTGCTTGCTGAAAGCCAATAAAACTATCGACGCCGCCGCTACTTTCACGGGTTAAACCCGAAACGCGAATCATCTGGCCACTAATATATAAGCCGTCCTGCGCGCGTGCGGTAGATATACCCAGCGATACTTTAGCCGCGACCATGTCACCTTGATTAATGCTTAGACGCAACGAGTCAGCATAGCGCGATGGAATTTGTGCGCGAATTTCCATTGCCTCAGGGTTTTGTATTCGTAAGATGGCATCGCCATACCGCACTCGATCACCTAACGAGATATTTAACTCTGATACCACGCCGTTGAAGGGTGCTTTTATAGTCGCTCGTTCTAGCTCTAAAGCAGCCTTTTCTCGTCTGGCACCAAGCCGCGCAAGTTTAGCTTCCATCTCCATTTTTTTGGAGTCGTTTTCTTGCATGCTTAATTCGGCTTTACCCACTACCAGCTCTTGGCGTGTTAAGTTTTCGCTGGCTTTGTCAAAATCATTTTGTGACAGCACGTTCTTCTTCACCAGGTTTTTGGTTCGCGTAAGTCGAGAGTCGGTGAGCGCCAATAATTTTAGCTCTTGTTTATAGGCACTTTCGGCTTGTTTTAAACGTAGGCGAATTAGTTTTAACTGAGCATCGGCTTCTTTCAAATCGGCTTCACTTTCAATCAAGCCCAGCTTGGCATCGCGGTCATCCAGTCGCGCCAGTACAGCACCGATGTCAACACTGTCACCATCGTTCACCAACAGCTCGCTAACCACCGCTTCGATACCGGCAGAAAGTTGGCTGTCTTGGGGCGATTGTACTTGGCCAATTAACTCGAGGTTGGGGCGCATCGCACTGGGTTGGGCTTCAATGGTGTTAACTACCCAGGCTTTTTCTTGCCGAGGCACGGGTGGCTTTTCGCCGCGTGAAAGAATCAGCATCATCATGACCACCAATGCGACACAAATGATTTGCACTGGTCGACTGCTGGGAATGATCCTGAGTAGCTGTTTTTTCATGGTGCTATGCCTTTTAATTTCCTTGCCCAAAAGGGTTGTTGTTAGCTTATGGTGGCTTTTTAGAGTGCCAGCAAGGACTTACAACGATGAGCTATAATACTTTACGTGTCAAAAGCTTATTCAGATTCATTGAATAGGGGGTTAACGAAAAAATAAAGCTACGTTACCTACCGTTAATAATGTTGTAGATTTTGGGCTGGTTGACACCCACAAAGCGCGATCTGGGGATGATAAGTGGATTGAGGCCGTTAAGATGTGTCATCAATGATTGTGTTCAAAATTTATACTTCTGAGTATAAATAATAGGCGCTTGAAGATTGCCACTAGCCTTGATCTTGTACTAGATTGAAACGAGTCGTAGAGTGGCGGTGTATTGCTTCTTTCAATACCCCAATTAGTTGAAACTATAAACGAATAATAGCTTTCTAAATCAATCGAAAATAATTTTTACATGCAGAGCGTACTGAATAATATGAATGCCGATATAGATACTTTATTAGATAGTTACATTAGTGCCTGGAGTTTGATGGATTTTGATACATTGCAATCTCTATGGAATGCTGAAGAAGATGAAATCTATTACTTGGCAGAAGAAATTGAAAACCCGTTTTACACACTTAACGATGTTATCGATTACTGGAAATATGCCGATTCAAGCATAAAATGGTTATCTATGACGGCGGCGAACAGACGCTCAAAACACCTCACGGACGAGCTTTGTGTTGTTTATTATGAAATGCATGTGGACCTTTGCATGGAGGACTCAAATGCAATGATGCCAAAACCGATAGGTGTTGATCTTAATGTTAGCGTTATTGTCCGCAAAACCCTTCAGGGTTGGCGTTTTATACATTATGTAGAAGCCCCATTAGGGGCTTTGCCATACATGCTTAGTTTGTATAATGCGAACACGCGGACCGAAAAATAATTTACCGTACCGTTCTAACAGCAAATTTTTTTTGGGCTTGCACTTGTTCGCAAATTCTTTTTATACTCGAACAATCGATAAGATAATGACATACTCTTCGACATCTAAATTCTTATACCAAAGGTAACTCCGATGAAGTTTTTTAAATCAATAGTCGCCACTCTTTTTTTTGGCGCCATGACCACCGTATGGGCCGATACCATCGCGATCATCGGTAGCGGTAATGTCGCCACTGCTCTGGGGCCACAGTTTGCTGCACAGGGGCATAAAATTGTTTATGGCTCTCGTGACCCCTCCAAAGAAAGCGTCGTCACACTTGTGGCTAATACCGGCCACGGCGCTTCTGCTACGACGCCAAAAGAGGCAGCGAAAGATGCTGATATTGTGGTACTGGCTATTCCTGGAATGATGGTTGAGCAAATCACCAGGAACCTTGGGGATTTGTCCGGCAAGATTATTATCGACCCAACTAACCCTCTTGCGCAATCGGGTAAAGGGTTCAAACATTCGGTCGCGACATCAAATGCTGAGATTATTCAGGCGGCGGCGCCCAATGCTTTTGTCGTAAAAGCATTCAATACCCTGAGTTGGAAAACAATGATCGAACCAGCTGAGTCCGGTGGTGCCGTGAGTATTCCGCTGGTGGGCAACAATGAGGACGCAAAAAATACAGTAGCTCAGCTTGTTGAAGGCATGGGTCTCGAGGCGATTGACCTTGGCGGTTTAGAGAATGCTCGTTGGGTCGAAGGCATGTTAATGCTTTGGATTAATAATCGCTATGGCGGCAATGGTCAAGCCTTTGACTTCCATTTGCGCAAGCTTGAAAAGTAATTGATAGAGATAGCCTGCGGCAATCAACGTTGATAATTAAATGATTGATTGCCTCACTTTTATTTTTAGGCGAAATAAAATAGCCAAAAAAAGCATGTTTGTTGTTCTTATTCGCCACTAATACTATTTATTTTACCAGCACGAAAAGAGATTAAAGAGAAAATATATGACTGTCTATCTTGTGACCAGTTGCGACATCACCGACCCAGAAAAATATGCACCGTATGTGCCTAATGTGATGCCGATACTCGAGAAGTATGGTGCCGAAATTATTGCCGCCGACAAAAACACGATCACTGTCGATGGCGACGCGCGAGACTTAACCGTCATCATCAGGTTTCCAACATCGGAGGCATTGAACGGATTAATTTCCGATCCTGACTACCAGCCGTGGCTTGCAACTCGACTTGCTTCAACCACAAATCGAGCGAGTCTCATTGTCGGTGAGTTTAACCCTGAGCAGTTTTAAGCGGTTCAGAGCGGTCAAGGCTGAAAGCGACAACGGCTAAGGGCAACCATCACTCAGGGTAACAGCCGTTCATCGATGCTTTCTATACCTTGCGCCTCGTTGCGTCTGATGATGAGAGCTTTTTCACGCGTGAACCGGGTTATTCCGGTGGACCCCATCCGTGATTGGCCCATACCCGAATAGCCAAAGACATCATGGCTTGCATCTTGTACATCTACTGTTACCGCCGCATCATTAATGCCAACAGCACCTGCGTTTATTTTGCGGGCCACCGCTATAGCTTGGTCTGTATCTTGAGAGAATACCGCGGCTGAAAGCCCATATTCGGTATCGTTTGCCAGTTCAATAGCTTGTTCAATAGTGTCATAGGCCATGACAGGTATCAGTGGGCCGAAGGTTTCTTCCCGCATCACTTTCATAGAATGATCAACGTTTGTGAGCACAGTGGGGCGAATCCACTGACCGCCACCGAGATTTTCAATTTTTCCACCACACCGAAGGGTGGCGCCTTTCTCTAAAGCGTCATCAATATGGTCCTGAATGACCTCAGCTTGCCGCGCGAAGATCAGTGGGCCAATATGGCCTTGTCGAATATCGGGGTAGTTCAGTTCAACCTGCTCGGCGCTTTTGCTCAGTGCTTCGACGAAACCGTCTATCTGGTCTTTATGCACATAGACTCGTTCTAGCGACTGACAGGCTTGACCGGTCGCCTGTACCGAAGATCTCAGTATGGCCCTCACGGCCAATTCTATGTCGGCGGTTGGCAATACAATCGCCGGGTCTTTACCTCCCAGCTCCAGCAAGGCAGGAATAAAATTGCGCGCAGCTGCCTCCGCTACTTTCCGACCTGTGGCCACGCTGCCGGTAAAGGCAACAATATCAGCCCTGTCCACCAAGGCGGCGCCGGTGGCGCCGTCACCGGCAATAAAACGAAATACGCCTGCCAGCTGCGGATGTCTGTCAATCGAATGTTGCAGCGGCTGGATAAAGCGTGGCGTGACTTCGCTGGGCTTTACCATAACCGCGCAACCGGCCATCAGTGCTGGGATGGCATCAATCATCGACAGTAGCAAAGGAAAATTCCATGGGCTGATCACGCTGGCTAGTTGGTAGGGTACCCGCTGCCCTAGGATACCAGCACCGTCTGTGACGGAGTCCCGCTCCGCGCTGTCAGCCATTAACGCCGGTGCGGTAACTACCCAGCCCATGACGATATGACGAATAGTTTGAATTTCGACCATTGAGACCAAAAATCGCCCAGTATCTGTAGCCAATGCATTGAGTAATTCACCAAACTGGTTA
>JBNMPW010000163.1:0-6430 GCA_051277205.1 Oceanicoccus sp.
AGCATAACCTGATTTTACTGCAGCAAGCAGGGGAGCGCTATTTATTAGAGAGCCACTGTCCGCATCGAGGCCATCCATTATCGGAATCAACTCTTGATATTAATGAACTGAGGTGCCCACTGCACGGCTATCGTTTTAAGCTTAGTAGTGGCGAGTTGATGTATGCCAGTGAAGAGCTATGCCGAGGCTTAAAGACCTATGAGTTGGTCTATCAGCAAACCGAGATTGGCGTCATACTTTAGCTCTGCGGGCATCAATAGTTGATAAGCTAGGGTTGGCGGGTGACTTTGATGAACAGCTGGTCTTCTTTTTTTGCATTGGTTGAATAGATCTTAGAATTACCTGAGCCGCTACCTAATACTTCATCTGAGAGGATACCTGTAGCGGCGGAAAGTATTGATAGCCACTGACCTTGGTCCCCTTGGATCTGATGTTTGACGCTGGTGAAGCGACCTTGGTCAAGAATCCTTAAGCTGTAATCAATCATCAAGCCGTTATCGCTGGCCTGAATCGTTAGAGCAATAGATTCTTGTTGAATCGGTACTGTTTCTAGTTTTGTCCATAAGCCCATTGAGCTAACTTGTAGGCTTTGCTGTTGCTTGCTGATTATAAATAGTTGGTTTTCGATCACATTAAAGCGTTGTGGTAATGCTGACCGACTACCGGTGGTGTAATGACGTTGGCCGGCAGTTGTCGGATTGCTGCTGATCTCGACTAAAAACCGTAATGCCGGTTGATCTAGTTGCAGTAATAATTCCAATATGGGGTTAAGCTCGATTTGATCTCCCACTAAAATTAATTGTCGATCAGTGGCGCTGAGTTTTGCTTTGTCAGCAAATAAAGGCTCGATGGTTTCTAATAGGCTGGCGGCAGTTTTATGACTCGGCTGATAAATTTCAGTTGCCGCCATTAATAGGACTGTTTGCGCCATTAAGAAGGCTGACAGAACAAGTTGTCGTGATAGTCGCATCTTATAACTCCAGTTGCCGCAGATCATTATCTACAACTGCAAGCGCCCACATATCATCAAATTGACTGCAATGGTTTTCAACCACCGGCCGGTTATTAAAATTAGCCCAGCGTTTATCGGGGTCTTGCAATGATTGACTGATGATACCGCAATGATCGGCCAGCAACAGGTTGTTTTTAATATTATGCGCTAAAGTAGTGGTGCGGCGTATGCTAATAATGCTCGATAGCCTGCGCTGTAAATTAACCAAGCGGTGGAATGAACTGACTAAGGGTTTGGTGTCAACGACCATTATTCGAATATCTGAATAACGACTGCGCCTTGCCAGCGTTGATATTGCGCTGATCATTTCTGGAGTCTCAAAACACCGGCGGTCTAAATCGAACGATAAGATACGCAATTGCTTGCTGGTTTGTGACACTAAATTTAGGCACGCTTGTGGGTAGTCTTTAATAGCAAAATTACCGCCATGCTGACCCAATAATCGGCGTTCAGCCAGTTGCAACTTCATATTGCGGTGCGGTATGCCTGCATCCATAAACTCATCCCCGTACGCCGAGAAGCCTAGCTTTTGATAAAAACCGATAGCGTGGGTTTGGGAGTGCAGGTAAACCTCAAACAGTGACTGTTGCTTAACTGTTTCTATAAGATGCTGCAAAATATTGTTACCAATACCATTACCACGATAATATTTTAGTACTGCCATGCGACCAATGTGCCCGTCTTTTAACATGCGTACGGTGGCGATGGCTTGATCACCATCAAAGGCTAGCCAGTGCTGGGCATCCGCGTCATGCTCATCCATTTCAAGTTCAACGGGCACTTGTTGCTCTTGCACAAATACTGCATTGCGAATGGCTGACAATACGGCATGGTCGAGCTGCCAGTCGGCGGTTTTAATCGATATCTTCATCGTCAAAGAAGAGAAAGTCCTGTTCAAATAAGGTTTTGATTAGCTTAAAACTTTCAGCATCTGCTAGTAACGGTTGTAGCTGCTGACAGGAAAACTGATTGTGACCGGTGATCAATTCAGCTAGGCTTGTAGAGCAAGGAAAGTCATTGCCGTCAACAAATAGCAGGCTGCGTGCACCGTTGCTGCTATAAGCAAAACGGCATGCGCTGTCACGGCTAATGGATGTGTTGTTATTGAATTGATCGTTTAAGTAGTCATCGTCGAGTAGGTCGGTATGCCGTTCGCTTTGGTATTTAGGGCTGGTCATATAGCGTCCAAACCACTGCTGTAATGACGCGGGGTCATTTATATAACTCGATAGAATTTTCTGCACATTGGCCAAGCTGTCAGCATTTATGTTGCCGGGGTTTTTTTGCAACGAAAGTGAAGCGTCCGTGTAGCGTTTTTCTTCCGACAGTGTGGCACTGTTATGATCACAGAATTCGGCCAGCAGCTCAGCATGGGAGGGCGCTCGAAAACCGACTGAGTAAGTCATGCAGTCATCGTCCTCAGCTCTACCCAAGTGGCCGTACTGAGGTGGCAGATAAAGAATATCGCCGGGCTCTAACAGCCATTCTTGCTGGCAGTCAAAATCCGCCAACAGCTTCAATTGTTCATTAGCTTGCAATAGGCTATCACTGCTGTAGCGAGGGCCAACTTGCCAGCGTCTAGTGCCCGCACACTGTACTAAAAATACATCATAGTTATCGTAATGTGGACCGACTGAGCCACCCTTAGCGGCATAGCTAATCATTACGTCATCAATTCGCCAAGTGGGAATAAAATTAAAATAGTTCCGCAATTCGGCAACTTCTGGCAGCCAGTGATCTACGGACTGCACTAACAAAGTCCAGTGAGTTTTGGGTAATTGCTGAAAGCTTTGTTCGCTGAAAGGGCCGTGTTGCAATGACCAATTGCTGTCTTGCTCAATGACTATACGCGATTCAATATCTTCTTCGCAGGCAAGGCCTGCAAGCTCGTCGGCGCTAATGGGATTGCCAAAGTCGACTAAACCTTGGCGAATGATGAGCGGTTTTTGCTGCCAGTAGTTCGCAACAAAATCCTCACTATCAAAGTTATTGATGTGGTGACGGCGTTGATCGGATGTCGACATCTCAGCGCCTCCTAGGCTTTTTCTTAAATAGCGTTTGCCTGCTCAATAGCGTTGCCGATATAGCTGCTAGGCGATAACGTTTTTAAGCTTGCTTTAGCGGCATCAGGAATTTCTAGCGAGTCGATAAACACGTCTAGGGTTTCGCGGTTGATAGTTTGGCCGCGAGTGAGCGCTTTTAATTTTTCATAGGGCTCTTCGATGTTGTAGCGGCGCATAACGGTTTGAATCGGTTCGGCTAAAACTTCCCAGCTATTATCTAGGTCATCGGCCAAACGTTGGACGTTAATCTGCAGTTTAGATAAACCTTTAAGCGTTGCGCCATAGGCGATCATGCTATAGGCCATACCAACACCCATATTACGCAGCACGGTTGAGTCGGTTAGATCTCGTTGCCAGCGTGATACCGGTAATTTAATCGACATATGGCCAAGTACGGCATTGGCTAAACCCAGGTTTCCTTCGGAGTTTTCAAAATCGATTGGGTTCACTTTATGCGGCATGGTGGACGAGCCAACTTCACCGGCAATGACTCTTTGCTTAAAGAAACCCATTGAGATGTAACCCCAGATGTCGCGATCAAGGTCGATCAATATTGTGTTAAAGCGAGAAATTGCATCAAACAGTTCAGCAATATAATCATGCGGTTCGATTTGAGTAGTGTAAGGGTTCCAGCTAAGGCCTAAACCAGTGACAAATGTTTCAGCATTGCTCTGCCAATCAATATCTGGGTACGCAGACAAATGTGCGTTGTAGTTACCTACCGCGCCATTGATTTTGCCGAGCAGCTCTACCTTGTTAATTTGTTCTAGCTGGCGGCGCAGCCGGGCGACAACATTGGCAAACTCTTTACCCATGGTAGAAGGGCTGGCAGTTTGACCATGGGTGCGCGACAGCATCGGTATTTCGGCATAGGTTTTGCTCAGCTCGATGAGCTTATTAACTACCGCATTCATTTCGTCGGTAACTACCTTGCGTCCCTCTTGAAGCATCAAGCCGTGTGACAAGTTGTTGATATCTTCGGAGGTACAGGCAAAATGAATAAATTCACTGACCGCATTTAATTCAGCATTGTCAGCAACGCAGCTCTTTAGAAAATATTCTACAGCTTTAACATCGTGATTAGTGGTGCTTTCAATATCTTTAATCGCCTGCGCGTCTTGCACTGAAAAATGGGTAACAATATTGTTAAGCAGTTGATTGGCGTCATCTGTGAAAGATGGCACTTCGCTTATTTCGGGGTGAGCGGCCAACGCTTGTAGCCAGCTTACTTCTACTTGCACGCGGTATTTAATCAGGCCAAATTCACTGAACACATCGCGCAGCGCTAATGTTTTTGAACCGTAACGGCCATCTATTGGTGAAATAGCAGTTAACGCTGAAAGTTCCATAAGTTGTCCACGTGTGTTGAGTTAAATAAAGTTCTGAAAAGCGGCTAATTATACACGATAAAGCGGCCAATTTCAGTCATCTATTATACCGTTAGCGTTTGCTGGTCTGACGGTAGTTATTGACGCCGCTATAACAATAAATAGGGCAATAAATATCGCTATTCGATCTCTGCAAGTAGTTGCTGCGCCATCCGCAGTATTTTCTGTCGATGAAAGAATAATTGCCAGCGCCGGCCGCCTGTTTGGCGCCACATCACAGCGCCGCGAATTCCGGCCAGTAGTAGGGCGCGAATATTGTCTGCGTTATTGGCGTTTTGCAACTGCTGCAAGCTGCCGTTCACTTGAATCCGAAACTTAAATGTACTGAGTGTATCTTGATAGATGCTAGCAATATTTGCGGTGGCGTTAGGCGTATCATCACTAAAATGTTCGGCTTTAATAGCGGCGTGGTCCAGCCTATTACGGATGATGGTTAATAGTTCTGGCTTGGCAGATAGTTTCTTTTGTAAAAAAAGCATACCTAGACTATAGCGGATGATACTGCGGTATTGCTGTTTGTTTTTACCATTGAGTACATCTGTGAGTACTTGCAGGCCAAGCTTTACACCCTGCAGTCCGCCATAAACGTCGCCAGCATTGTCGGCATCAAAAGCAAATAGACTATTTATAGACGGGTTAAAACTTTCGATAGGGGCGTGACCACTGCGGGCAATTTGATCAACCAAATAAGCCGATTGCATTACACCGGCCAAGGCAATGGTTTGTGCGCCAATGCTATTGTCTGACAGGCTTTGTGAATTATTGTTTGAGCTCATTATTGATCGGTGCCCATGGGATTAAAGGCCCGTTCAATAACTCCGCCGCCGAGGCAGGTTTCTCCTTGATAGAAAACCGCCGACTGGCCTGGTGTTATCGCACGCTGCGCATTTTCAAATATTACCTGAAAGCCGTCAGCTGTCTGGACTAGCGTGCAAGCCTGATCTTGTTGCCGATAACGGACTTTGGCCATGCAATATATCGGGAAATCAGCGGCGCTGTCACTTACCCAGTCAATATGGCTGAGTGACAATGCTTGCTTAAACAAACGCGGATGTTGGCTGCCTTGGGCAATGATCAATACATTGCGCTCTAGGTCTTTGTCGACCACATACCACGGTGCTTCACTAGCGCCTTTGACGCCGCCGATACCTAAACCCTGACGCTGACCGATAGTGTGATACATCAATCCGGTGTGTTCGCCCATTGGTTGGCCATCAACATTTTCTATGGCACCAGGTTGGGCAGGTAAGTACTGCTGTAAAAAATCTTTAAAGCGACGCTCGCCAATAAAACAGATGCCGGTACTGTCTTTTTTGTTATGGGTGATTAGCTGATGCTCTTCAGCGATGCGGCGAACCTCAGGCTTTTCTAGACCACCAACTGGGAACAAAGTTTTTGCAATTTCACTGCCGTGTACTGAGTGTAAGAAATAGCTTTGATCTTTATTGTTATCCAGCCCTTTTATCAACTGCGCGCTGTCACCATGCGTGCGTTTACGGACATAGTGGCCGGTGGCAATATAATCAGCACCAAGGGTGAGGGCATATTCCAAAAAAGCTTTAAATTTGATCTCACGATTACAGAGAATATCCGGGTTGGGGGTTCTGCCTGCTTTGTATTCTGCTAGAAAATGCTCAAAAACATTGTCCCAATATTCGGTAGCAAAATTAGCGGAGTGGAGGATAATGCCGAGTCGATCTGACACCGATTGTGCGTCAGCTAAATCGTCTTTCGCGGTGCAATATTCTGTGCCGTCATCTTCATCCCAGTTTTTCATAAACAGGCCTTCCACCTGATAACCCTGCTGCTGTAATAGCAACGCAGAAACTGAGGAGTCGACACCTCCAGACATGCCGACGATCACCTTTATTTGTCGGGGTGAGCTTTGTCCGGGCGAGCTTTGCAGGGAAGAGTTCATAATGGCTTAATCAAAAATCATCTCAAGCGGATAGCGGTGGCCATTGAGA
>JBNMPW010000164.1:0-6423 GCA_051277205.1 Oceanicoccus sp.
CTTGAACCTTCGTCAACTTCAGCATAGGTTTTCAGCAAGCCTAGGTCAGAACCACAATGAGGCTCGGTTAAGCACATCGTGCCAGTCCAGTTACCGGCAACCATGGCCGGCATAAAGCGGGCCTTTAAATCATCACTAGCATGGGTATAGATAGTCTTTACCGCGCCTTGACTCAAACCAGGGTACATACTCCAGGAATGGTTTGATGCGATCATCATTTCCATCATCACCAAACCTACTGACTCAGGCATTCCTTGACCACCGAACTCGGCCGGGCCACACAAGGCAGGCCAGCCGTTTTCAACGAAGCTGTTATAGGCTTCTTTAAAACCTTTTGGTGTCGTTACTTCACCATTATTGAAATGACAACCTTCTTTGTCGCCACTGGCGTTAATAGGCTCAAGTTCGTTTTCACAAAACTTAGCCGCTTCTTGGTATATCGCTTCTAGCAACTCAGGCTCAGCTAGCTTGCCCTTAGTAAACTTCGCATAGTGGCTAGGCATGTCCAACACTTCGTCGGACACAAATTTCATATCTTTTAATGGGACTTTATAATTCATAATAAATACTCGTTAAAATTTCAACAATTTAGTTTATGGGTAGCAGCACGTTCTATTCAGTCGCTTATGAATCTGCCAACAGTTTTCTCACCAGTTCGATTATTGACTGGCTGTAGTTATTTATTTGCTTCTCTTGCTGCTCAATTGAAATATTGGCTTTCCATGGGCTTAACGTCTTCCAAGGTTTCAGATACCAATCTTCCAATAAAACAACAATAGTATTTGCTACCATTCGCGCGTCGCTAGTATAAAACTCTCCAGCGTCTACCCCGCTTTGTATCTGTGTCTCAAAGCTTCGAATGCCGTCTAATTCGATCTGCTTTGATTCGCGCTGCTGCGTTTCAGGCAAACAACGAGTTTCGAAATACAAGAAGAAATACCACGGCTGCAGCAAGGTGCTTGCATATAAATGAAAGCGAATGCTTTGCTCAATTTTTGACCACATTGAATCAGATTGCATTGCGTGCTGGCGCGTCAACTCGCTAGACAGCCGGACAATGTCAGCAATCATTAAGGCAATATCTTCTTTCTTGGAAATGCAAGAATAGATAGACCCCATGCTCATGCCAGTCTGCCGTGATAGGTCACGTAAAGACATTCGATCAAAGCCGGAGGTTGCAGACACGGCGAAGGTCGCGGTAAGAATTTTTTCTAAGTTCGCGACTGCGAAACGAGCTTTTTGAGTCTGAACAATGTCGCCATTTCGATCGAACACAATTGAGTACAATGACTCGCCTTGCAACGGGAAACTCTCGATAAAGGACGCCAGCGATGTCAATTCTGTCGGTGCCAGCTTGAGGTCGGCAGCAGAGGTAATATTATCTAGCACTGAGATCATGAGTGGAACACTATCATAAAAATAGAACGAACGTTCGTTTTATTTGAAATAAGGTCGATAAATTTACACTTTTGATAGAAATGTTAGACTTATCAAAACCACAAGATAAGGGCCAAACCCTCACGTCCGCTGAAAACAACTACATGCAATCACTCCAGACCACGTTATCGCGCCTAGTCGCCGTTAAACCTCAAGAAATTGTAGCGCTGCTGGTTTCTTGCGCCTACTTTTTCCTAATTCTTTGCGCCTATTATATTATTCGGCCAATTCGAACCGAGATGGTTATCGCCAATGGCGTCGACAACATTCAATGGCTAATGCTGATGACGTTACTAGCGTTAATCGCCATAACACCGGTATTTGGCTGGGTCACCACGCGCTTTCAAACCCGTCAGTTTTTGTCTTATTGCACCCTCTTCTTCGCTAGCCACCTAGTTATTTTTTTCTTTCTATTCAATGTGGAAGACCGCTCGCCTGTCACGACACGGGCATTCTTTATCTGGGTAAATGTTTTCAACATGTTCATCGTCTCGCTATTTTGGAGCTTTATGAACGATTTATTTAGCCGTGGGCAATCTAAACGTCTATTCGCATTCATCGCAGCAGGCGGCACCGCTGGGGCAATCTGTGGGCCAATCATTACCACAACCTTAGTTAAAACAGTAGGCTTGGGCCCATTGCTGCTAATTTCAGCCTCCGTTCTAAGTTGTTCAGTAATTTGCATCAGCTGGCTAACTCGTTGGAACAATCAAGATTTTTCCGATGACGCAGTTCAAAAGAGCAATAAAAATGCCTCGCTAAAGGGTGGTGCCCTGGATGCATTTAAGTTAATTATCAAGTCACCGTATCTAATCGGCATATGTCTGTTCATCACGCTCTACGCAGTGAGTATCACCTTTGTTGAAATTCAGCAAGCAGAAATGATTGAGGCCAGCTTTAACGACCCGCAGCAGCGCACGCAATTGTTCTCGACCGTTGATTTAACGGTCAACGTACTAGCATTAATATTTCAACTTTTTCTAACCAGCCGTTTGATACAGTGGTTTGGATTTCGTACAGCGCTAATGCTCGTGCCCGTAGGCATCACTATTGGCTTTGGCCTTATCGCCACAGCACCGATGTTAGCGGTGATGATCGCCATCGATATTTTTCGTCGGTCGGGCGATTACTCGATTATGAAACCGGCGCGTGAGATGCTGTTTTCAGTGGTTACTAGAGAAGAGAAATACAAAGCCAAGAACTTTATCGATACGGCGATCTTACGTGGAGGTAACGCCACCAGTGCACTTGCCTATGCGGGAGTTAAAACAGCCGGTGTCGCCGGCGCAGGCATCGCCGGAATAAGCTTAGCCTTAGGGCTTGCTTGGTGTGCAACCGCGTTCTGGTTGGCCGGTCAATTCGACAGTAAACAAAAAGACTTAGCCAAGACTAATTCGTCTTGACCGTATATCTAGCTAGTCAATGATAGACTGCGCTGCTAAAAAGACAGCTAAAACTTACTACATACCCATTACCCCCAACAGACAAAGATCAAATAGAAATGAAAAATTTACTGATTATAGTAGGCACAATCGCATTGCTAGCAGCCAGTTTTACTTGGTTTATTAAAGATCGAGACCGTGGACTTTGGTTCATAACAAGCGCACTCAAGATTATTAATCCGATCAACAGCGTTGAAGACCTCGCATACGGCGAACAAGACTGGCAAAGGCTCGATGTCTACCCGCAAAGCGAAAGTGCACCAGTGATTATGTTTATTCACGGTGGTAGTTGGCGGCACGGACGTAAGGACCAATACCGCTTTGCCGCTGATGCGTTTTATCGTCAGGGCTACACCGTAGTTCTTCCAGATTACCTAAAGCACCCCGACCAACGAGCAAAGTACCCCTCGTTCGCAGTTGATGGGGCGAAAGCCATTGCCTGGGTTAAGCAAAATATCGCTCAGTATAACGGTGACCCGAGTAAGCTATTCATTGTCGGGCATTCGGCCGGAGCTCACACAACAATGATGCTCGCGACTGATAAACAGTTTCTAAACGCTGAGGGTCTATCACCTTCTGACCTCCAAGGTGTTATCGGAATCGCTGGACCTTATAGTTTCATTCCCGATTGGGAAGTTACCCAAGCGGTATTCGGCCCGCCAGCCAACTACCCACTGATGGACGCACTAAATTATGTTGATGGCGACGAACCATCAACCCTATTGCTGCACAGCAAAGGCGATGCGCAGGTTGGCCAATACAATCAACAGAAAATGCAGGCGGCGCTAAAGAGTAAGGGCGTTGACAGTGAGGCCGTGCTCTATCGTAAGCCTGGCCATATCGACATGGTTACTCACCTGCACCCTTGGTTTAGCAAAGAAGAGAATTTAATGGCTGATATTCATCAATTTATTCAAAAACGACTGTAAGACAACCGAAACCGACCGTCAGGATCGACTGAAATAACCACTAGCTAGTGATTAGAAAAATGAGAAGTTTGATCAGCAAACTATTCGGCCTAGTGGCATTTACAATACTATTAACGGCCTGCGGCAGCACTGGGCTAGCGGTGCTTAATAGCGTAGTCAAGGCTGAACACCGGCAAAGCATCAGCAAAGACCTATCCTATGGCCAGCAGCCGTGGCAGCGCTTAGACGTTTACCCGAGTCAGCCGCGGTCTGCGCAAGCGCCGAGCCCAGTGGTAATATTTCTCTACGGTGGCGGTTGGGATTCTGGCAGCAAGAGCCAGTATTTCTTTGCCGCTAACGCATTTGTAAAACGCGGTTACTTGGTTGTCGTGCCCGACTACATAAAGTATCCAAATGGCAAGTTCCCGAGCTTCGTCGAAGACGCTGCCAAAGCATTTGAATGGACTAAGAAAAACATCGCAAACTACAACGGTGACCCCAATAATATATTTATTGTCGGACATTCCGCTGGCGCCCACACGGGTGCTTTATTAGCAACCGACGCTCGCTACTTATCAGCCGTCGGTTATAAAAAAAGTGATATTAGGGGTTTTGCTGGCATGGCGGGTCCTTATGGCTTTACCCCAAAAGAGAAAAAATACATCGCCATCTTTGCCCCTCAAAGCAATTATCCTAAGATGAAAGCAGTTAACTTTGTCGATGGCACCGAATCGCCAATGCTGCTAATGCATGGCATGAAAGACAAAGTCGTCGGGGTGCTTAATAAGGACGCGCTGCTAGACAAGCTCGAACAAGCTCAGGTAGCCAACCAAAACATTGAATACCATGGCGTTTCTCACGTTGGAATATTACTCAAGCTACACCCTTGGTTCGATAAAAAGCACACCGCTGCGGACGACATCGATGCTTTCTTTAAGCCCTTAATCGTTAATAACCACTAGCTAGTCGTAGCTCAAGGCCGTGGCTTTACCTGAGAACACTCGGTAGATGAAAATCGTATACATAATGATTAATGGTAGCGCGATGCACATACCGTAGAAAGTAAACATTAGCGCGCTAGTGTGAGCCGCTGATTCCCAGATCGTCATTTGGCCGATAATGATGTCTGGAAAGATACTGTAAGCCAATCCCAAGGCCGCCATCAAACACACTATTACAGGGCAAATAAACAAAAACCAAGGATTGAGAGTTCGTAAGCTCTCCACATCTCGACGCAACAATACAGTCAGCAATATCAGGGCTGTAGCACTGATAAAGGGAATCGGCATCAAGGCGATAAAGTTGGGTAATTTAAACCAACGCTCGGCGATGACACTGCTCACCATCGGCGTCGCGATTGATACGAAAAACAAGCCTATAGCCATCGGTAACACCGACCCACGAGCCCAGCCAACCGCCTTGGCAAATAACTCGCCTTCGGTCTTGATCAACAGCCAAGTTGCGCCTAACACGCAATACAGAGCGGGCAGACAAAGCGCAATCAAAATTGAGAACACAGTATTGGTAACCGAACCGCTAAGGCCAGTAATATAGGACCCGAGCATCCAGCCTTGTGAGGTCGAGGCAACCAATGAACCAATGAAGAAGATTCGATTCCACATGGCCTTTTTATCGCTACCCGCCTTAACTCTAAAATCAAATGCCACTCCACGTAAAATCAAACCCAGTAACATTATGGTTACCGGCAAATAAAGCTTAGTCAAAATAATGCCGTGAGCGGTAGGAAAAGCGATTAGCAGTACGCCAATACCCATCACTATCCATGTTTCGTTGGCGTCCCAAAACGGCCCAATCGAGGCGATCATAATATCTTTTTCGTCATCGCTACCCAGCGGCAGTAGTAGCCCAACGCCTAAGTCATAGCCGTCTAGAATCACGTATAGCAATAACGATAAGCCCATCACTGAGACAAAAATTAATGGTAGTGCAGTTTCCATATTGTTCTCCTAGTTTGAAGCGGATGAATCAGCTACTGAGATAGGGCTGTACGCTCGATCTTCAGGGTGCTTACCGGGCAAATCATAATTATGCATATGTAACAACGATCTGGCGGGCTTACTCGACATGTAAAATATCGCACTAATATAACTAACTAACAAAAAGGCATACATCGCGGCGTAGGCGCTAAGCGTGGTCAGCAGTATCCCTGGAGTATGGTCGGCAACCACCTCTGCGGTTGTTACTAAGCCAGTGACCATCCAAGGTTGACGCCCAATTTCGGTAACGTACCAACCAGCTAACACGGCTATCCAGCCCGAAAAAGTCATGCTGAAAAGAATTCGCTGGCTTGCTTTGTTAATTGAGCCTTTTCGCCAGAACTGCCAGCAGCACGCCCATGACACGAGTAGCATCAACATACCAACACCAACCATAACTCGGAAAGCCCAAAACACCGGAGCCACAGGCGGATGAATACCTTCAAAGTCATTCAGGCCCTTAACCTCGCCGTCCCAATCGTGGGTCAAGATAAAACTGCCAAGCTTTGGTATCTTAATCGCGGCGTGGGTTGTCCTTGCCTCTTCATCGGGAAAACCAAACAACGTTAACGGAGCGCCTTTCTGGGTTTCCCAAATTCCTTCCATTGCGGCTACTTTAGCGGGCTGATGCTTTAAAGT
>JBNMPW010000165.1:0-6411 GCA_051277205.1 Oceanicoccus sp.
CAATGTCTTTATATTTGGTCAGTACATAAGCGTCGCTATCACCGTCGGGACCAGCGCCTTGCAGTATCTGCACCGGTGCCTCTCGATGGAGGATGGGGTAGGCTTCATACCAATGTTCTTGTGCACCATCGCTAAACAAGTCAACGTCGGCAAGATGAAACGGACAGCGCTGAGGGCTTAATGCATGGTTGGGAGGTTTGCTCGGCATAAGGTTATCGCAGTTTTATTATTATGGCGTTAAGTTGATTTCTCTTTGTTCAGAGATGGGCTCGTAATCTTTAAATATTTCAGCTTGACCTATAATGCTCTTTTCAGGTTGCCGTCGAAGTAGCCCGCGTGCTTAATGCTAGCTCTCCATAAAAGTCCGTTTTCAAATTTCCTATCAGCAGTTTATATACTTTTTGCAAAGCTTTGATCATGCCTGTGTGCAAAATAAACTTAGCAAGCAGAGACTGCTAAGTGGTTCACGGAGTTGACAGCCGATTCATTATTATTGTCTTATCGGCTTTTACCTTGGTTACAACTTACGCTGAGTGTAGGGTATGCCTAGATTAAATAAAACAGGGAATACTGTTTGTTTTTATGCTTGCATTTGCTAGCATTCACATATTCATAGCGTTTTAACCACTAGGATAACTGTCTTTTATGGACTCCGCATATACCGACATAATAAAGCAGAGAATCGCCGAAGCTTATCAACGTAAAGCACCACCGGTGGATTTTCCCCCGCTGGATGATATTCCGGTAAGCCGTTATATAAGTGATGATTTTTGGCAGGCAGAACAGCAGCATTTGTGGCCTAAGAGTTGGTTGTTTGCCGCCCATAGCGATGAGTTACCCGAGGTCGGTAGTAGCAAGCTTTGGCTGGACGCCGGTGCGCCTATAGTCATTGTTCGCGACGAACAGCAGCAGTTCCGAGCTTTCTATAATACCTGTCAGCACCGAGCGGGCCCTCTGGTGGTCGATGACTACTCACAGCAAGCACGGTTGCGTTGCGGCTTTCATGGCTGGACCTATAATTTACAGGGTGAATTAATAGCGGTACCTGATAAGCGCGATTTTGTGGCATTGGATATGTCATGTCGTAATTTGCAAGAGCTGCGTTGTGAATCATGGGGTAATTGGATTTTTGTTAATCGCAATTCCGATGCAGAGTCTTTGACCTCTTTCATGGCGCCGATAGCAGATGAACTGCAGCAGTTTGACCTGCAGAGCTTAAGGTATTTCGGCAAGCACAGTATCTGTGTTGATGCTAATTGGAAGACCTGTCTCGACTCATTTATGGAAACTTATCATCTGCGTCATATCCACCCTAAAACCGTTGATGTATTGTTGGATCATAAAGGTACCGTAATTTCTTTGTTAGAGCAGGGTCATAATAAAATGTATACGCCGAACCGAGCAGGCTTAATGCCGGTGCCTAAAAACTTTACTGACATTACATCGGTTGGTGAATTGCCTCGCATCAGCAATTTAGCCTATAGCTTATTTCCGAATATAGTAATGCCGTTAGATGCTGCGGGTTTCCCGCTGTTAATATTTTGGCCAGTTGATAAATCCCATAGTCGGCTAGATGTTTTATGGTTTGCGCCTAATGATGAAATGCTGGAGGGGGTTGAGCAGCCATGGAAGGATTGGCCACAAAAATTACCCAAGCATTGGTTAGAAAGAATTGCGCTGTTTGATCAAGTGTTAGATGAAGATGTACAGTTTTTAGCTGACCAACAACGATCAATGGAAACTGGTGCTATTAAAGGTATGCCGTTATCCTTTTTAGAGCAGCGTATCTATCATCGGCATGAGGCTTTCGACAGTGTGCTCGGTGCAAAAAATATACCTGTAACAATGGCGGTAACGCCATTGTTACAGTCTTTTATTGAGAAATCACCACTGACAAAGGATGCTGGAAATGGTTAAAATTAATGAGGCAGAAAAAGAAGCGTTTTTTAAGGACGTAAATGAAGCGGCCAAAAAAGCGATATGGTCAGCACTTGCCACTTGTGCTAATGGCGAGCCCAGAGTGCGTATGATACACCCCACTTGGGAAGGTGATGTATTGTGGTTTGCCACTGGGCCCACAACGCCAAAAGCGCTGCAGATTATTGCGCAGCCAATCGTTGATATTCAGTTTCAAGTCGCGCCGCCAGATTTTGTGCATTTATTGGTGCGCGGCAAAGCAACCATTCATTCTGACCAGACCACCAAAGATCATGCTTGGGAGGCTATCGACTATGACTTGACGCAATTTTGGACTGATGGCCCCAGTTCTGATCAATATGTGGCAGTGAAGATAGAGCCAGACCGGGTTGAGTTGTCAGAGATGTTTGGCGTTACCAATAAGCGAGTGTGGACACGTTAATAGGACTTGTGTTCGTTTACACAAGGGTTTGTAGAGCGTTTAAAATGAGAGAACGTAATGGTTGATCAATCGGGAAAGGTTGCACTGATAACCGGCGCCGCACGCTATCGAGGTATTGGTCGCGCCATCGCTTTGCGGTTAGCCGAAGAGGGTGCTGATATCGTCATCTGTGCAAGGCCGCGTAAGCCAGCAGATATGCCACAAGCTGAGCAGCAGATGGGTTGGCTAGGTTTGGAATCCTTGGCTGAAGAGATTCGGGCGATGGGTAGAAATGTTTTGGTGGTTGATTGTGATGTCACCGAAAAGTCGCAAGTTGAAACGATGATTGCAGCTATCGAGAATGAATTTGGTCGCTTGGATATCATTGTTAATAATGCTGGTGATGCTAGTAATGCTGGCTCGTCACCTATTTTTGAAACTGACGAAAGCGTTTGGTACAACACTATTAACGTCAATGTAAATGGTGTGTTTTTAATCAGCAAATACGGTGGCCGTTTTATGTTGGCCTGCGGTAATGGAGGCAGTATTGTAATGATCGCATCATTAGCAGGGCGGGTTGGCTTGGCCGACTACGGCGCTTATTGCGCGTCAAAATTTGCGGTAGTGGGCTTTACCCAGCAATTGGCTTTAGAGCTTGCCAGAACCGGTATCCGAGTTAATTGCGTCAGCCCTGGTTCTCATGGTACCGACATGATGGACGGTACCATGGCTCGTGCTTCAGAGAAACTGGCGCTTCCTGATGGTGCCTATCAAGCGGCGATAGAAGATTTTATTCCGATGGGAAGAATGGGCAAAGTATCAGAGTTAGCCTCGGTGGTATCCTTTGTTTGTTCAACAGATGCTAGTTTTGTCACCGGTCAAACTATCAATGTTGATGGTGGTTCACGCTTAGATTAATTGAGTGCGACTAGAATACTATCCCCTTCAAGTTTTAACGGGTAGCTGGTGATTGGGTCTCTAGCCGGTTTGCTTAGCGCTTCGCCGTTGCGGATGTCAAATGCGGCCCCGTGAAGTGGGCATAAAATTCGGCAGTCTTTTAATTTACCCAGACTTAGCTTTTCATCCGCATGTGAACACATATTGTTAACGGCATAAAAACCCTCTTTGCTGTGACAGATTAAAATTTCGATATTGTCTATTTCAACACAAAGGGTTTTACCTTGGGCTATATCCGAAGCCTTCGCAGCCCTTTGAAAATGTTGCTCGCTCATAGTTTTCCTTTTGTTTTTATCATTGCGCGGACGCTAGAAATTCGCTAATCGTCGAATTCAGTCGTCTAATACTATCGAAGCGCTACTAGCCAAACAAGATTTCTATAAGCTCAGCTGCCGTTATAGTCGAGGGCTTGATCGCATCAAAGCACAGATATTGCGCTCAGTTTTATTTTTGGCGCTTGCCTGCATGTAATAAGGTCTCCGGTTCATCTTGATGAAAATCGGTTTGCAGGAGGCTGGTGGTGACACCAGAATCAATGACCAAGGTATGGCCGGTGATAAGACGGGCTTCGCTGCTGAGTAAAAACAAAATACCATCGGCAATATCTTCTGCCATACAAGCCACACCTAATGGCGTGGTCGACTGTATGCTCTCGGTGATCAGTTGTGTATCGCCGCCCGTAAGTGCCGCCGTTAGAGGGGTTACGGTACCGCCAGGGGCAACGGCATTAATACGGATACCTGAGCTACTCAATTCGCTGGCTACGGACTTGGTAAGACCGATAACGCCGTGTTTTGCCATTGAGTAGGTGTGAGGGCCTAGCCCTCCCATAACACCGGCTGTACTGGCTAGCGAGACAATAGCGCCGCTACCGTTGGCTTTCATAGCTTTAGCTGCATGCTTAACACCAAGAAACACTGAGCGCGCCAAAATGGCCATGGTGTTATCAAAGGCTTCTACTGATGTTTCGGTGATGGAGCCTATGACACCAATCACGCCTGCGCTATTAACCATGCCAGTGAGGGGCCCAAACTCGGCTTCTGCAAGTGCTACCGCTGCTGCCATATTAGGCTCTTGGGTGACATCCGTTTTGATAAAACGGCTGTTACTGCCCAATTCTTGCGCAAGTGCTTGGCCGCGGCCCGTTTGCAGGTCGGCAATAACTACTTTGCCACCTTCTTTAATGATAGCTCTCACCGTTGCTTCGCCGATACCGCTGGCGCCGCCTGTTACCACAATAGAATGCCCGTCAAATCTAGCCATGTAATTCCCCTTTATGTTCAACTCAATAGAGCTACAAGCTTATAGAAGTAGTGTAACCGTATTTAAGCGTAGGAGGTTCAGTTTTTTGATTAATTAGTTTTAACGTTTATCAAAAAGCAAATGCAGAGTCTTTAAATTGTTCTTCTGGTGAGGCCATTTGACTGAGGCGTCGGGCAAATGAATCAGACTATTCTTTAAACTCCCGCAGATGTTTAAGCGTTACGCCCAGTTGATCGGCGATGTCATAAACCGGTGCTTGATCTTGCGATATCTTATAAAATTCATGAGGATAGTTAAGAACTTTTTCATCAAAAAAATTGAAATCGGTTGAGTACTTGCTCATGGTTTTAATTGCTCATATTTAAAGTTTAAAAGTGGCTTCTTTGGGAAGCAAATCAATTTAAAAAAATAATCTATCTAGATAATAAAATGGGAATATATGTTGTAGCCAGAAGTTGGATAAAGCATAACAGTGGTTAATTTTAAAGTCAGAGTTGACATGTTTCATGTGCTGCGAATCTTATCTATCTCAACTTATTAGACGATCAAAAGCCTGCCGTTTTTGAAGTTGATAAAATACGCCTGTATCGCCTAGAACTGATGTTAGACTGGCAAGCCTTCATGGTGCTGGCTGAGTCGGTCGTCTAATGGCGGGAATCCATAATAAAGAAATAGCCAATAACACCACCAATAATGTTAATGCCTGTGTGTAACTTCCAGTTTGATCATATAAATAACCGGTTAATGGCACCGCCAGTAAATTAAAGACTACGATCACGGGCCCCATCATGCCCATCACTCGTCCGTAGTTGGCAATACCAAACAGTAAGGCAATCATTGCTCCCCAGACAGGCAACAATCCACCAGCAGATAACCCCATCACCAGGCAGGCGATAACGAACTGTTGATAACTTACGGCGAAAATTAAAAGGCTCATTCCCGACAGTAACATAAACACTGATGCAGCTAAGCCTACCCGCATATCTATTCGGTCAGCAACTGCACCAAAAACGAGTTTTCCGATAATACCAACTGCTGCCATAATTGAGATTAGGAAAGCACCGTCTCGGCTGGATATTTCATACACCATGACCAAGGGTAATAAATTACTCAATATGACGGAATAAGAGCTAAACATAAGGCCCATAGTGATTGCTAATAACCAAAATTCTTTGCTGCGGATAATTGCTTTGGTGGAATCAAACGCTGAGGCGGGGGGAAGCTTTGACAAATCGGGTTCGGCATTGGCGCCGTCGGCAAATAAGCCTTTTAACTGCGGGCGATCGTAAACAAGTAAGGTCAATGGTGTAATAAATAGCAGTATCGACACACTTAAATATCGCATTGCATCACGCCAGCCATATTGCTGGTTTAACCATTCAATCAACGGTGGGATTAAAAACCCTCCGATGCTGGTACCGATAGCCGCAACGCCCATCGCCAAGGCCAGCTTTCGACTAAACCAGCGAGAAATTAACACCGAACAACATAAAGGGCCGAGCAATACTTGTACCGGAGCTAATAACAACGCGTAAACGGCGACTACCTGATAAATAGAGTTAGCCAGAGACAGAATGAATAACGCGGCCGTTAAAATTAATGTGCCCGCCAGCATAAAATTTTTGAGCGAATGTTTATCCAGCTTAGCACCAATCAGCGGTGAGAAAAAAAGCCCCATAAACGTCATTATTGTCATCGGTAGCATTAAGTCGAGGCGACTTACGGCGAATTCTTGATTAAGAATAACGGCAATAACACTATATGCATAAATAATACCGCCCAAGCTTATTCCTTGTGCGACAAACGCTACCAGTACAATTATCCAGCCATAATACCAATTAACATACCATCCT
>JBNMPW010000166.1:0-6324 GCA_051277205.1 Oceanicoccus sp.
TGCGAACCCGTGACGGCTTTTTAATTACCTCGCTGTTTTGGACAGTACTTGGCTTGTTTGGTGCGTTACCATTTATACTCACACCCAACCCCGACCTGAGTGTCAGTGATGCGGTATTTGAATCGATATCGGGGCTGACTACTACCGGCGCCACCGTCATAACGGGGCTGGATTATTTACCTAAATCCATTTTGTTCTATCGCCAACAACTGCAGTGGTTAGGCGGTATCGGTATTATTGTTATTGCCGTCGCCATCTTGCCAATGCTAGGGGTGGGCGGCATGCAGCTTTATCGCGCCGAAACGCCCGGACCGGTAAAGGATAGCAAACTGACACCGCGTATAACAGAAACTGCAAAAGCTTTATTTTTTATCTATGTGCTACTCACCGCTAGCTGTGCCATTGCTTATTGGCTTGCCGGCATGTCCGGCTTTGACGCTATCTGCCACGCTTTTTCTACCGTTGCGATTGGTGGTTTCTCTACCCATGACGCTAGTATCGGTTATTTTAATAGCCCAACCATTATGCTTATCGCCTCTGTCTATATGCTTGTGGCCGGTATCAACTTTGCTTTACACTTTCATGCCATACGACAAAATAGCTATCGACATTACTATAAAGATTCTGAAAGCCGTTTTTTTGTGTATACCATTTTAGGGGCATCAGTAATCGTGGTGCTGTATCTCATTTTTGCCAGCAGCTACAACATTAATGAAGCAATTATCCATGGCTTATTTCAAACTATATCAATTGCTACCACTACGGGTTTCGCCACTGCTGATTTTGCCAACTGGCCAAGTTTCTTGCCGTTTTTATTGATTATTTTATCCTGTATGGGCGGCTGTGGCGGATCTACCGGCGGCGGCATGAAAGCGGTGCGAATTATGTTAATGGCAAAACAAGGCGTACGCGAGTTATCACAGCTTGTTCACCCTAATGCCGTTATTCCTCTGAAAGTCGGCAACCGGCGTGTAGAAGCGAAAGTAGTCAGCGCGGTATGGAGCTTTTTTGCAGTCTATGTTTTTGCGTTTATTATTATCTTATTTTTATTAATGGCCACTGGCCTCGATTACATTACGGCTTATTCTGCCGTCGTTGCCTCACTCAACAATCTCGGCCCAGGTTTAGGCGATGTCGCCGCGCACTATGGCTCGATTAGTGACCCCGCTAAATGGATTTTATGTTTCTCCATGTTGTTAGGGAGGTTAGAAGTCTTTACTTTGCTGGTATTATTCACACCTGCTTTCTGGCGCCAATAATATGCAAACATCATCGGCCTCACAACAGAAATGGGATCATCGCTATCAGCATAAATCCACACCGAGCGATGTCTGTGACGTGTTGCAAGAGAACCTCCACTTATTACCCAAAAAAGGTCGCAGCCTCGATTTAGCTTGCGGGTTAGGCGCTAATGCCTTGTGTCTAGCGGCACAAGGTCTTGAAAGTCATGGCTGGGATTTATCAGCTGTGGCACTGGCAAAGCTTACTGACTTTGCCAAACAGCAATCTTTATATGTGATGACGCAGCAACGAGATATTGAACAACAACCGCCCACTACTGAAAGCTTCGATGTCATTGTCGTAAGCCAGTTTTTATACCGCCCCATTATGGCGGCATTGATGACGGCGTTAAAGCCTCAAGGCTTATTATTTTACCAAACCTTTAATCAAAGTAAGCTTGACGAAAAAGGCCCTTCGAAGCCGGAGTTTTTACTATCGCGTAATGAATTACGGGAAACATTTGCTGATTTACATTTGCTGTATTATCGAGAAGATGGGCGAGTAGGTGATCTATCTAACGGCCGTCGTAACTGCAGTTATTTTATTGGTCAAAAAAGCTAATCCGTAGACAACTGTAAACCTGCTTCGCGCCAAGCGCTCATATGACCCGTTAACTGACGTAATTCAAAAAACCCCTGTTGTTGTAAATAGTTGACAACTTTTATTGCTCGCGGGCCTTTTTCACAATACAAAATAATTTCTTGATCAGTACTGAGTTGCATTTCCGATAACAATTTCCGATGATTGCTAAAAGGTAGGTGAACAGCGGTTGGCACATGCCCCTGTTGGTACTCAGCCACGCTACGGACATCCAAAATTAACGGTGCGTTATTATTAAAGATTCGCGCCATTAACTCATCAGCCTGAATATCTGTTGCCACTTCATCAGCACCACAAGCAACCACCGTAACAATGATCATAGCCAGCAACATAGCTGTTAGATATTTCATGCTATTTTCTTGTTTTTTTAATCAAATCATAAGCCACCTGGATTTCTTGAGCTTTTTCAGTAGCAACTTTCATCATATCTTCAGGCACACCTTGTGCCGATAGTTTATCGGGGTGATGCTGGCTCATCAATCTGCGGTAAGCTTTTTTGATATCACGATCGCTGTCAGTGCTGCTCACACCCAGTGCCATATAGGCACTGCTTAATTCATCTGCCGTGCTTGTTGGTCGGCTACCCGCTTGCTGATAACGACCGCCTTGAAACTGTTGCTGCGCCGTTAACATCGCAATTAATTGTTCAAATTGTCGCGAGCCAATACCTAAAGACTCTGCACAGCTTTGCAAAATTTGATATTCAGAGGGGTGCAACTCACCATCGGCCATCGCCATACTGAACAAAAATTCTAGTAACAATATCGGTAAGTTATGTTTACGACCACCTTCGTTAATAAAGTTGGCCATGGTCGGCTCTAGTTGAAACTCTGGCTGCGAGCCCTGATGAAAAAATGTAATCGCTTGCTGGCGATGTTCCGCCGACAAGCCTAAACGCTCAATTAGGACTTCGGCCTGATCAACTTCTTGCTCACTGATCCGACCATCAGCTTTGGCTAAACTGCCCATCACCGTAAAGGTTGTTTCAAAAAACAAGCTCTGTAAACGTAGACGATCGGCGCCATAATCAAAACCTAGAGCTTGACCAAAACTCTTAGCGAAGTAATTTCCAATGAAAACGCCTATGATAGCGCCAAATAAACCAAAACTAAAAAAGCCGATCAGGCCGCCAATTAATTTTCCGAAAAACACGTTACTACTCCCAGCTAATAAAAAGGATGTTATTTTTTCTGATAATATTTTTTCGCACCTTGCGGCTGCTTGCGAAAACGCTTGTACTCCCATTGATACTGCTCTGGGATCTTATTGACACATTGTTCTACCGCTGCATTCAAGGCGCACACCGAACTTAGCTCATCAGCAGATGAAATGTTATCTGCAACAGCCTCGAACACCATCTCAAAACTGCCATCGTCCATGCGGCGCGCATAACCCACAACCACACTGGCGCCGGTACGCTGCACTAAGTTATAAACCAAAGTCATGGTTAGTGCCGGTAACTTAAAAAAAGGCGCAAAAATACCACTGCCCTTTGGTGGCACTTGATCCGGGAGGATCGCTACGCATTCACCGCCCTTAAGGGCTCGCAAAAGTTTTTTCACACCGCTGGTATTGGTCGGCACTAATGTAGAACCACAACGTTCACGAGAACGGCGAATCATCGCATCTAACGCTTGATTATCGGAAGGTTGAAACATAGCTGTGGTAGAGAAGTGATGCCCTATATAGTTACCAAGTACCTCCCAATTGCCGATATGTGGGATTAACAATATTACCCCATTGCCCTTGGCAATCGCATCATTAATCAACGCTTTGCCTCGCACCACGCTAATTGTTGCCAGTACATCAAGCACTGAGCGCTGCCAAACATAGGCTAACTCCAGCCCCAGTATACCCAGCTGCCGCAACCGCTCACGGGCCAATTGCTGCTGCTGTAAAGCCGTCAGCTCGGGAAAACACAGGCGCAGATTTTCTTCAGTGATTTGTCGTGAAGCGCCATTTAATGACCACATAAACAGGCCTAAGATAGCGCCGACAGACTGGAGAATCGACAGCGGTAACAACGCTAACAGCTTGAATAAGGCAATGGCCAAGCGAATGCCAAGGTTTTTCATAAAGGTCCATTTATAACAGGGACAGCACAAGGTGAGGAATGATACCGGTTTAACTTGCTAACAGAAACGTGCAAAGCCACTTTTCCCTCTCAGCAGCAATAGAATAAAAGACCCTTCTGCCTGTATACTGTGCGGCTTTTACGGGTAGGGCAATAGACCGGTAGCCCTTAAATTATCGATGACAGCCAAGGCAACAATCAACGTGACCACGCAAGCAGATGCAAAAACCTTCCAGGGCCTCATTTTAGCCCTGCAACAATATTGGGCCAACCAAGGTTGTGTCATTCTGCAACCCCTGGATATGGAGGTTGGCGCAGGTACCTTCCACCCAGCCACCTTTTTGCGCGCTATCGGTCCAGAAACGTGGAATGCAGCCTATGTGCAACCCTGTCGCCGGCCTACTGATGGCCGCTATGGCGAAAACCCCAATCGACTGCAGCATTATTATCAGTTTCAGGTAGTGATGAAGCCCAACCCCAGCAATATCCAAGCACTGTACTTAGATTCGTTGCGGGCATTAGGCATTGACCCCTTAGTCCACGACATTCGCTTTGTTGAAGATAACTGGGAATCTCCCAGTTTGGGCGCATGGGGCTTGGGCTGGGAAGTCTGGCTAAACGGCATGGAAGTTACCCAGTTCACCTATTTTCAACAGGTTGGCGGCCTTGAATGCTACCCAGTAACAGGTGAGATCACCTATGGCATCGAGCGCATCGCTATGTATTTGCAGGGCGTCGACAGCATCTATGATTTAGTCTGGACAGAAGGCCCTGAAGGCGTAGTGACCTATGGCGATGTGTTTCATCAAAACGAAGTTGAAATGTCGACCTACAACTTTGAGCAAGCCGATGTTGACCAGTTGTTTAAAAACTTCGACCACTGTGAGAGTGAAAGCCAGCGCTTGATTGAGCTCAACTTGCCCTTACCGGCCTATGAGATGGTGATGAAAGCCTCCCATGCATTCAATCTGTTAGATGCGCGCCACGCCATATCGGTCACCGAGCGACAACGCTTTATCTTACGGGTTCGTACCTTGGCGCGCGGTGTTGCTCAAACCTATTTTGATAGCCGCAAAAAACTCGGCTTCCCACTGGCGCCGGAGCATTTACGCACCGAAGTATTAGCGGCCATCGGGGAGAAGTCCAAATGAGTGATTTTCTAGTAGAGATTGGTACCGAAGAGCTTCCACCCACCGCCTTGCTGAAACTCTCTAACAGTTTTACTGAGCAAGTACACAAAGCTATTACTGATGCCGGCTTAAATTTTGCCAAGGTGGAATCGTTTGCTACCCCTAGGCGCATGGCGATCGTTGTCAGCGAGATGGACCCCAAAACCCCCAGTAAAGATATTGTTGCCTGGGGCCCACCGAAAAAAATTGCCTTTGATGCCGATGGCAATCCCGCCAAAGCCGCCATCGCTTTTGCTAACAAGAACGGTATTAGTGTTGATAACTTAAGCGTTGAAAACGACGGTAAAGCCGATAAGTTAGTCCATCGCTCTACCCAAGCAGGTATAGCGGCAGCCGAGTTATTGCCTGCCATTGTGCAAACCGCTTTAGATAAATTGCCGATTGCTAAGCGCATGCGCTGGGGGGCCAGTCGTATCGAATTTGTTCGCCCTGTCCAGTGGATTGTAATGATGCTGGACAGCCAAGTCATTGACTGTGAAATCTTAGGCTTTAAAGCGGGTAATATTACTCGCGGTCATCGCTTCCATTGCGATACCACTCTAGAGATCGCCAACCCCAGTGCTTATCAACAGCTGTTAGAACAAAGCGGCCATATTGTACCTAGCTATGCTGAGCGTAAAAATCAAATACGCCAACAGGTCACCACCGAAGGTGAAAAACTCGGTGGCGTGGCGGTAATTGACGACAATCTTTTAGATGAAGTCACCGGCTTAGTTGAATGGCCTGTTGCTTTGACCGGTAGCTTTGAGAAACGCTTTTTAGACGTTCCCGCAGAAGCGCTAATCTCCTCCATGTCCGAGCATCAAAAGTATTTTCATGTTGTCGATAAAGAAGGCAACTTACTGCCCAACTTTATTACCGTTGCCAATATTGTCAGCGCCGACCCCGCGCAAGTCATCAGTGGAAACGAGCGGGTTATTCGTCCGCGCCTATCCGATGCAGCGTTCTTTTTTGAAACCGATAAAAAAGTCAAGCTTGAAGCCCGGCTCGAAAAATTAAAGACAGTGGTGTTTCAGGCAAAGCTCGGAACTATCTACGATAAGAGCCAGCGCGTAATGGCATTAGCCGCATCTATTGCAACAAGTATTGGCAGTAGTGCCGACTATGCACGCCGTGCTGCGCAATTGAGTAAAGCTGACTTAGTCTCCGATATGGTATTGGAGTTCGACAAAATGCAGG
>JBNMPW010000167.1:0-6261 GCA_051277205.1 Oceanicoccus sp.
TGCATCAAGGCATCACAATAGGCTGCTGCCAACTGGGTTACTGCCATTTGATGAGATGACATATAAGCCTGGAAGTCAGCCACCGAGGGTAGCTGCTGTTTTAGATCGACAAAGGTTTGCGAAACACTTTTATTGGTTACCGGACTTATCGCAGTGCTCGCACTTGAAACCCCGGTAATCCCCGCCAATGATTGGTTGATTTGATCAAAAGTTCTTACCGTTAAATCAGATACATTATCAGAACCCGTTGCCGAGTAGCTGTAGCTCGACGCGGTATCTGACCCGTCGTCAAAGACACTGTTACTACCATTGATATTTTCAAAGGCTAAAAAGAAAATATCGGGGTCAGGGCCATTCGCTCCAAACTCTTTAGGGATCACTGCTCCCTGCTCTGACAAAACTTGCGCGGACTGGTTAAAACCTTCATCAGTAAATGTGGTGCTATCAACCAACACACTCATATTACTAAATGTTTGACCCACCAAAGCCAACTGGCCGTTAACGCCTAGACGTAACCCTTGCAAGTTAAAATTAAGTGCCGATGGGCTGGGGTTAAGATTAATAAATAAGGGGCGATTAAAAAGATAACTAAAGTCATCGTATTCGCTCACCTCAAAAACAATGTAGCAATAATCTATACGATCAACACCCGTACCTTCATGGCAATTACCGGCCTCATTAATATGTTCGGCGACGCTGAATAACATAAAATATTTTTGACCGACACCGACATCAAAGTTTTCTGAAATTTGTTCATCCGTCAGTTTTCTATCATGTACTGCCGCCATTCTAATCGCGCCCTGCCAAGTTCGATTACCAGCAACACTGTTACCCAAGCTCACAGCGAAGCCGCTGTTCCAATTATTCAGTAAACCTCCACCAACAGGGTCAACAACACCGGTATCCACACCATTAACATAGAGTTTACGTCCTTCAAGAGGATCATAGGTGGCCACCACATGCTGTAAACTCGCTTGTGCAATTTCATCATCATCTTCGGTGGACAGTATAGGCTCACCACTACTGTTAGTGCCAACGCTGCTGCGCACAGCAAGATCATAGTTATATAATGTTTGCGATAGTAAAACATTGCGACTGGTATTGGAGCCGGAATAACCAAACACCCAAGCGTCCTCCTGGCTTACGTTAAACGGCACTATCCATGTTTCTATACTGTACTCACCAGTTAGCGATAGTTGGTCACTCAGTTTTTTACTAGTTTCAACAGCGCCTTGCGCCTTGCCGCCATTAAACCGCATACCCCAGCCACTCATCCACTCATGATCGCCGGTTGTTGTTAATATAAGCGCTGGCTCAACGCCACTAGTGTCAGCAACGGTTATCCCTTCACCTTCACGAAACTCCCACTTAGCAATTAAAGAGGTCTCATGGCGCCCGCCGGAGCTAGCAACAATACCGTCGCGCAACAAACCCTGAGCAGAACTAATTTTGGTGTTGTTAACATCAACCCCTACTGCCGGAATCAAATTCGCAAAGCGATCAATGGCATCCTCAAACTCTGTCGCAATTGCCGCGCAATCACTACCGCAATTATGTCGCTCTTCCCTTACACGAACCACAACACGTGAATCGGTAGGTGTATTTAAATTAATTTTTCCTTTAATGGCCTCGTAAGAAATATCATTGTCGGCACTCGCAAAAAAGGGCGTTTGCGCCTGGGCACTCGCATCAGAATGGCAAGTCGAACAATACTCTTCCAGCAAACCTAATATTTCGGTGCTGGCCTCTAAGTCGAAGCCGCCGGGCGGTAGCGCTAAAACATCGCTATAGCTACCGGGCATGCGCTTACTTGCCCCTGGCGAATCATACACTCTAGGTAACAGGGTCACTGAATTAACACCCTGCGATAAACCCGAAGCCCAACGCTCAATAAATGACTGTACAGTGACACCACACGTTGCATTACCACCTTCTATCCAGCAATTATGACCACCAGCCACTCTTTGCACCACGGCAGATTGCGCAGGGTCAATTAAGTCCACGACTTTATTGGCTTCCTGCCAAGCCAGGTTCACATCATCACGATTTGCAAAGTGAGTTGTACCCGGACCGCCTGGAGTATGGCAAGAGCCACAGCGATTTTCTTGCACTAATTTATCGTAAAAATTAACTTTGAAATTTTGGATTTTGCTCGTGGCTGGTGCAGGGCCAGAATATAGAAATTGATCATCACCTATATCAGCCGTGGCATCATTTTGTCGTTCACTGCCACCGCCACTACCACCACTACAAGCCGACAAGACGGCAACGGTCGTTAAGCTCATTAATCGAACAGACATTTTTTTATAAACGCTGCTATAACTGTGCGTATAAATAGAGCATAAGCTCAGGAGAACGTTTTGATTTTTCACTGTGTATCTCCTGGCTACAAATGATCGGAACAAGCAACGGCAACTTCGGCAAATACACGTTTCATATTGCCGCTGTTACTGAAGTTGGCCGTAATGGAGTTAACATCGGTTTGATCCGCAGGGCCAGGCTCTCGACCACAAATACTTTGATAAACCTTTTTTACCTGACAGCTATTAAATGCGCCACTGTAGGCAAGCTCCGTCCCCAATGAACTGGCACCGTCGCCCTCTGAATAATCCGTATTTAGCGCCAGATCTATCGCACCGCTATTAGCGGCGGGATTAATCCACCCAATACGCTCACTGTTATCACCTAAGCGCCAATAGTTGGTCCAATGATCATTGGGCGTAATGTAGCCTGGCGAAAAATTACCTGAATTAATATGGTATTTACTCTGCACTGATCCGGCGGTGTATTCGATTTGGCCTAATTCTTCGCGCGTCTCTTGGCTGGCACCAGGCATATCGTCTGCTGACGGATAAACATAATTATAATAGGCATAGGCTTGCGCCATAGGGTCCATTCCACTGTGGCAGCCCACGCACTGATTCAAAAATAGTGTGCTATCTAAGCCCGGACTGCGGGAAATATCTTGGCGAACCCTATCGGCGGGACGGCTAGTATCTTTAAGCTGCTCTAAATCCATACACAGATGGTTAACCAAAGTGAACCGAAACATCGCACGATTAGTGCCGTCGATAAAAAATGCTCTAGCCGCCGCCCGGGTTGTTTGCACACCGGCTATCGCCGCAACGGGTAAGCCGGTTACGGCTGATTGCACCCGACGCTGTAAAATATTTGTGTCACCCATATTGGCCGCACTGGTTTCTAAAAATTCATAGTGATTATTATTGCTACTGGCATAGGCGGGGATTCCCGCAACATTACCGGTGTAAATTATATTGCCCGACAGTAAATCTCTAAAATCAACCGCCGCATCACTGTCGCGCACCATACCAATAACGGTAGCACTGTAATCATTCAACAAACCAAACACATTAAAAGATTGGTTGGTCGCAGGTGTTGCCCAATTTTTTACTACAACGTTATAAAAATTACCGTTAGCAGATACCGCAGCATCACCACCCTGAGCCAGAGCGCCATCAATCGCAAACTCGGCCGCTTCAACGCCATTGCCTGACTGAATGGATGATTCCATTCGCCCAAGCATTGCGTCAGTTGGCGGCACGCCTGTTAACCTGTCGTGAATTCTACGCGCCTGCTCTCTAGCGCCAGCTAATGCAGAAGCTGGAGTCAGCATGAAAATTATTAGTAAGCTCACAATTGCGTGCCTCATCTTCCCTCCTGAAAACATCTATTTAAAATTTAAGTATGGCTGCCTTTTAATAGGTATAGCCAAGATTAAACGGATGGTATAGTGCTTATGCCTATAATGGATAGCAGTTCAATCTATATTCGTGATACTGAGCACAAACTGAGCAGTATTGTCATAATTTAATAGCGGTTTATCCGTGCCCGGCTATAAAATGAAACACAAATCGTTAAAAGCGCTACCGCACTTACCCATAATCGTGCGCTTTAATATGTATTATCTCTACTTATAGCAATGGCCCATTAATGGTATGAAGCACATAAAACGCTTGCGAGATTTAAGGTTAATCAGCCTAAGCTCAGCCTTATTGTTAGCTGCCTGCACCGGCGGCGGTGGCGACAGCACTACTATTAGCACTACCGATAAAGTAGACCCTGTTACCGTAACCGTGCCCATTGCCTTTGTTCAAAAACCCTTACCCGACACTCCGCCAAGCCTTCGCGGTCCCAACGATTTTTCCCCTGGCGCCAAATTATTCATTCGTAATCCTTCAGGTGTCAGTGGCGAAGAAGTACTTTTAAACGATAAAATTTTAACGATTGTAGCAGCCGAATTGTTGGTGGATATCAGCGAATTAGAAATAGATATCAAAGACTTAGAAACATCATACGACGGTAAAACTTTATTATTCGCCGCCAGAGTGGTGCCCGTTCCAATTGACACCAACCTAGAATTCACCACCTGGAATCTCTGGCAGTATCACTTTGAAACTGAAGCGGCTGAATACATCATCCCCTCAGCGCTCATTCGCAACGAAGGCGTGGAGTACGGCAGCGCCCAAGATACCGCACCGCACTTTTTAACTGACGATCGCATTGTATTTAGCTCTACCCGTCAATTTATAGAGCAGGGCAATCAACTAGATGAAGGACGAGGCCAAATCTACTCCAGCTTTGCCCAAGGCAGACAAGAACCCTCCTCAGTCCTACATATTTTTGACCCGGAATCCCAATTGGATGCCATCGCCCAAATCTCTTTTAACCGCAGCCACGATATTGACCCCATTGTTCGTCAAAGCGGCGAAATCGTTTATAGCCGCTGGGTAAATACCTCTGGCAACGATCAATTCAGCTTGTTTCGTATTAACCCCAGCGGCCGCCATTCCTCTTATTTATATGGTCACCATAGCGGCGACAGCGGATCTCTAGACACCAAAATTGAATACACTCAAGTGAGAGAGTTAAACGATGGGCGATTAGCCGCCATTATTAAAACTGAAAGCAGTCCCACCCTAGGAGGTGAGCTGGTTATCATCGATACGGATAATTATTCGGAGAACCAGCAAGGTACTTGGCAGGACATTACACTTAGCGGCAACGCGCAAAACTCACTAACCAACATCCCAGCGAATACCGACGAACTTCGCTCTGAAGGCGGTCAATTTACGGCCTTTTACCCGCTGAACGATGACAGTGGCCGTATTTTAATAAGTTGGTCGCCCTGTAGAGTGCTGGTCGACACAATACCCGCGCCCTGTAATGCTGTACCACAGGCTGTCGAAGAAGTGCTTGCAGCTCCCATCTATGGCGTTTGGATATACGACCTCACCAACAATACGCAACAGCCTGTTGTGATTGGCCAAGAAAATTTTTACATATCAGAAATCGTCGCAGGCACCCAACGCCCCTTCCCTTTAATTGCTGACGAACTGGGTGATGTCGATACCAATCTTGCTATTGAAAATAAGGGTATGCTGTTAATTGACAGCATTTATGATATCGACGGCGTCGACACCTCCCCCATGGGTATCGCCAATCACGCCTTACCCGGCAGTATTGACTATAGCGATCGCCCGGTTCGGTTTATGCGTATTACCAAACCCATTCAAGAAACCTTTGATGAGATTCTCGACCCGCCAGGTTTTGCTTTTGGTATTGCCGGCCAACCCATGCGAGAGATTTTAGGCTACGCCACGGTAGAGCCCGACGGCTCTGTCGCGGTTGCCGTCCCGGCCAACACCACTTTTACCTTTAGTTTTTTGGACGCTCAAGGCAGAAAAATCTCTAATCGTCGTCATAATTACTGGCTACAAGTGGCCCCCGGAGAAATATTGCATTGCACTGGCTGTCACACCTCCGACAGTACTCTAGCGCACGGCCGAACAGATTCAAGGCCCGCACCAGCCAACTCAGGCGCCAGCAACTTAGGCTCAAGCCTTGGCTACCCCAATACTAACTCCAGCTTATTTGCCAGCGCCGAAAACTTAACCATGGCGCAGATTTACTTAGAGCATAACCCCGCAAGAGCCTTAAGCCTTGACCTCATTTACAGTGATGAGTGGACTGACACGGCGCAAGATACACCTGACCCCACCTTTGATTTCAGCTACCCCTCCGATTGGACCGATGGTGACAGTTCTCCAGCAGGCGTTGATAACATCCCTGTTGGTAAATCAATGGTGGTTGAAAGCCTCGACAGCGACAAAGACAGCCGTATTGTGATTAATTACGCAGATCACATTCAGCCCATTTGGGATAGAGAGCGGGTAGACTCACTCACCAATACCGTAAGCTGTAGCGGCTGCCATCAAGCCATAACCGGGGCAGTGCCTCCGG
>JBNMPW010000168.1:0-6144 GCA_051277205.1 Oceanicoccus sp.
CATAGGATAACCCCCCTATTATTAATAGCGAGTAATATCTACTGGAATGGCGTTTTGTGTTAACAAATGTAAAGTGGGATATATCATCACGCCCAAACGCTATATCATATCGGCCGTTTAGCTGGGATACGTTTGGTTTATGGCGACCTTTTCATGGTTGCTGGCAAATGGCTCTTCTGGTGAATGACGCCAGTTGCCGTTGCACTCGAAAAGCCTTTCGTTATGACTCACTTCTTGGTCTAATCAGGCTGCTTTTTTCAGAAACGAATAAGATTGAGTCTCTATTTTCACGCGCCTGTGTCAATTGAACTTTTAGATGTATTCGCCGTTGGCATTGACTAGCTTAGGTTGCACAATTTTCTGCAAATAACACCATGCAATCACACAAGTGTCACAGATTTCTACCGGGCATTATCTACCGAGTAGAGTAAGTCGGTGATTCAATCATTCTGTTTGGGTGTGCCCGAACGGCTTCAGAGATTTAGGTATCAAATGATTAAGACGACTAAAAGTGCGTGGTTGGTTTTGCTTGGCTTGTTTCTTGTTTATATGGCAACCAATGGGGTTATGCTCAACACCTTGCCCTTACTCTATCCAGAGCTAACCAAAGAGTTTGGTTGGAACGAAGCCCAGGTCACTCGGCCTGCGGCATTGTTTCTGCTTCTCACCGCGGTAATGACGCCCGTTTTGGGCGCGCTCTGTGATCGCTACCCGGCACGACGCATCATGTTACTGGGTGTAGTCTTGATTGTGGTACCTCTGGCGTTTTACGCACGGATCAGTAGTCTTGCTCATATGACGGCGATATACCTGATCTGCTCTATTGGTCTAGCCGCCTGCGGACTGGTACCCACAATGTTAATCCTATCGCGCTGGTTTACGCGCAAGCGCGGGCTCGCCGTGGGTATGCTGCTAATGGGGTCGAGCTTGGGGGGGGCGCTGTTCCCGCTGCTGGCACAACAAACTCTGGCAGAACAGGGCTGGCGCGACGCCATCACGCTGCTCGTCATAGTCGCTGGCGCGATGATGTTTCTCGGCCTGCTACTGATACGTAATAATCCGCCCAAGGACACTGCGCCCAACAAGCCCCAAGACATCGAGAAGGCAGGAGATGAGCCTCAAGCGGTCTTGCCACTGGCTGCTGTCGGCTACACGCTCCGTGAAGCTGCCACGCTACCGGCGTTCTATCTTATGATGATTACAACCGCCGCCCTGTGGTTCTGTATTTTAGCCATACTGCAACACCAATCAATTTTTCTCGTCCAGGATCTTGGCGTGAGCAATAGTCTACTGCCGGCTATCTTTAGTGTATTCTTTTGGAGCGCCATTGTAGGAAAACTGTTATTCGGCGTCCTCGCTGACTACTTCAATAAAGTTTTGATTCTTTTCGTAAGCATTATCAACCTCATCCTTGGCTTGGTGGCTCTTCGGGCAGCTGATCCGAGTAACAACTTAACGCTTTTTGCTTATGCGGTCATCTATGGTATTGGTTTTGCTGGCGCTTTCTCAGCTATCCAGCCTGTATTGGCAGAGTTCTTTGCCGGCGCTTCTTATGGGCGCATACTCGGCGCCTTTGTCATGGTTGACTCGTTGGCGGGAGCGGCCGGCATTCATTTTATGGGCCTGCGAAGAGTAGCGGACGGCAGCTATCTCCCCGCAATCAATATGATGATTGGCATGCTGGTTGTGGTAGCGCTGTTGGTTCTGTTAATGAGACGCTTGCGACCGCAGCCAACAGATGGGTGAATAATAGCGGCGGGGGAGTTAGCTACTTCATATAATTGAGTAAAAGCGTTTTTGGAACACCGTATGGGCATTGCCAGTCAGCCGTCAAAACTCAGCCTGCCACATCAAAACCCCGGCGTCATCACTGTACTTGATTACCTGATTATAAAATTCCCGGCTATCAAACCGCTGGTTTGGCAGCAGCGCATGGTCGATGGCAAAGTACACTGGCATGACGGTAGTCTCATCAAACCCGAGACTCTGTTTCGAGCGCAGCAGCGCGTTTATTATTATCGCGAAGTTGAGCGTGAGCCCATCATCCCATTTGTAGAGACGGTTTTGTTTCATGATGAACATATTTTAGTGGCCCATAAACCGCACTTTCAGGCGCTCATTCCTGGCGGTGTTTTTGTCAATCAATGCCTGCAAAGCCGACTACGCTTAAAGACCGGTATTGACTCACTTCAAGTACTTCACCGTTTGGACAGAGTTACCGCCGGTTTAGTACTTTTTTCTACCAACCCTGACACGCGGCATCTTTATCACCAACTGTTTGAAAATCGTCAAATACAAAAAACCTATCAAGCTATTGCCTGCGTTAGCAGCCAGCAACACATTGTCGATCAACACTGGCAAGTGAAAAATCGCTTGGAGCCCAGCGAGCTGAAGTTTCGAATGCACGTTGTGGCGGGTGAAGCCAATAGTCACTCGGTAATCCGCTGCCTCCGCCAGCACGGTGATAAAGCGCTATTTGAACTCAACCCAATTACAGGTAAGACACATCAACTACGTGTCCATATGCAATCACTAGGCTGGCCGATATTGAATGACAAGTACTATCCGATACTAGAAGAAAAGTCCCCAGATAACTTTTTAAAGCCACTGCAATTACTCGCCAAACAACTGCGTTTTGTTGATCCGGTAACGCAGCAACCTCGAAATTTTTGTAATCCGCAGAATCTGCCAAGCCTAAAGACAGTTGACTAAAAAACCTGTGGTTAATGTGTAATTTGTTTAGCCCGTTAGTGATAGTGAGCATTTGTATTTGATGGAGCGGTCTAAATGAGTTTACAAATTTGTATTGGTAAGATTTAACAGCCGTGAGTAGCATGTAAGCGGTTTGCTTATATGTCGAACTGTATCAACTAGTCGCCGCTATACCCACCAGTAAGTTCGCATAATGTATATTATGTTAAATTGAGTATTTACCACTTATTTAATCAAGCCCTTTTGGTAAGCTTGCTATGACCGACTCTAGCAATCATTGCAATGATCGCCTGTAGATAAGCCGTTGCCGTTCAATCCAGCGTAACTGCGTGATAAACACTACGAGGCAGCAAGCCACTTAACAGCAGTCATACCTATCTGCTGTTATTATGCTTGCCTTTAAAGCCGAAGCCAGCAAGAGCCCATCTTGAATTATTTATCATCCTATAACTTTCGCATCATTGCATACGGCTTTTTACTGACCTTTGCCTCTTCATTTGGGCAAACCTTTTTTATCGCTCTGTTTGCCGAGCCTTTGATTGACCACTATCACTTGAGCCGTACTGCTTATGGCGCGCTGTATTCCGCCGCGACACTGTGTTCTGCCATTTTGCTGTTTTGGAGTGGTAAATGGGCGGATCAGCACAGCCCGCAGCGTTTGAATTTGCTGTTTTTCCCAGCACTGGCGACTGGCTGTGTATTGATAGCGGCCAGTGAGCAGCTGATGTTGCTGTTTGTGGCCTTGGTGTTGCTGCGTCAATTTGGTCAGGGCTTGTTACCACACCTCTCGGTGGCGATTATCAGTCGCGCATTTCACCACGGGCGCGGCCGTGCCTTGAGTTATAGCTCTCTGGGGTTCCCGATAGCAGAAGCATTGCTGCCTCTGTTGGCTGTGTTGGCGATGAGTTACTTGGGCTGGCAGGCCAGTTTCTATGTGATTGCTGTGCTGTTGTTATTGGTTTTCTTACCGCTGGGTATGTATTTACTGCGCGCAGCTGAGCGCGCTGCTGTTGCTGATGTGGCATCCACTATAAGCCCCCCTGAAAGCCCAGCGATAAAACAATGGCGCCGCGCTGAGGTGTTAAAAGACCCGCCTTTTTACGGTGTTCTGCTGGCGGTCACAGCTAGCGCCTTTGTTATTACAGGGCTGTTTTTCCATCAGGTTCATATCAGTGATCAGCGTGGCTGGAGCTTAACCTTGCTGGCGAGTAGCTATATCGGGTTCTCCCTGTCTCAAATTCTATTTTCACTGTTAACCGGTAAGTTAATTGACAAGTATTCCGCCCTAGCCTGCCTGTCATGGTTATGTGTGCCGCTTATTCTGACCTTGCTAAGTTTGGCTTTTGCACAGGGCAGCTGGAGTGTGTTTTTGTATATGGCGTTGCTGGGTGTGGCCTCCGGTGTTGTGGTGCCATTAACTGGCGCCCTATTAGCCGAAACCTATGGCACCGAGCATATTGGGGCGATTAAATCCCTCAGCATGATAGCCATGGTATTGATGAGTGCTTTAGCACCGTTACTATTTGGTTGGCTGATTGACCTCAGCGTCAGCGTTCAACAACTGGCACTGCTGAATGGCGCTTATTGTATTTTGTGTTGGTTGGCCAGTATCGTGGCTGCACGACAGATTCGTCGTCGCCAAATTAACCTACACTTATAGATAATGATAAATTCACCTCACAGATTAGTGCCCATGTTTATACGTAGCTGTTTCTTCATCACTATTGTCTGTCTCAGTAACTTTAGCCATGCTGAGAAATTTTGCTTGTCCTATGCAGAAAATTATTACGAACAGCTCTATTGTGAATTTAAAGCCCAGGGCCAAGGTAAGAATTTACCTGACTTTTATAACTTTCGCCGCAACAATGAAATGACACAGGCCTTGTTGCTAAAGTCGATTGCGAGAAGTAATGGCATTACACTTAACGTGAGCAGTGCCACTTCTAAAAAAACACAGCCTTCACGTCCGGCTAAAAATCTTAAATCAACATCGTCGCCTTCATGTCTATTAACGGATAACAGCATTAACTGTAAACAACATCACTATCTGTTGGCCGGCAATAAGCCCAATGAGGCCCTTGAAGATTTTGCCCTTGAAAGCCAAAACAAAATGACCCTTTCGTCATTTCAAGGCAACCGCAGTCATCAAGCAGCAGTAGCAAGCTATCTCGTTGATAGCTATGAACACTATTTAACAAAAATGCTCAGTATCGGCCTAGGTGGCTCTACCCTCTCCTACGGAAAGTTTGAATATTTATTTTGGGATTTGCAGAAGAAGAATGTCGATTTCAGCTCGCGTTTTGAGAAAATGTTTTTCTATTTAAAACAAGACAAGAAAAACATAATAGCACCGGCTAAATCTAGTGTTCCCGAACAGCTGACGATAGAAAATTGCTACCCGATTAATTCTCTTTGGGTGTGCTCGCTAGGGATGAATAACTATGTTTTTGTTAAGCAGGCATACATATTATAATAACTGACTATCGCGAGGGATTGTGCTGGCAAAATAAAATTGTTCATATAAAAAATATGTGTTGGTCATTAGCTACTTCTGCAAACGACTATTAAGCAAGTGGTCATGATACTTCGTGGGGGGTTTAGTGAATCGCAGCAGACGTTAGTCGTAACATCACTATCTTCTGTTGCTTTTGAAAGCTGATTATAGGCGGCATAAACGCGCTTTAAGTCCAGTCTATTACAGGTAAAAAGCTACCCTACCCTCAGTAAGAGCTGCTGTTATTCAATATTAACGGTGGTTTTATGGTAAAATTTCCGCCCATTTTCAAAAGCTAACGTCATGACACCATCAACCTTATCTGACAAAAGCAGTAGGCCAAAACTGGCCGAATTTATCGCCCTAATCGCGCTGCTCACATCGCTTGCTGCCCTCAGTATTGACATGATACTGCCTGCATTACCCGATATTGCAACTGATTTAAAAGTGACGGATATGCGCCAAACACAATGGGTCATTACCGCGCTCATTTTGGGGATGTCATTCGGGCAAATGATTTTTGGGCCACTGGCTGATGCTTATGGCCGTCGTTTTGCTATTCTTTCAGGCATTGTTTTGTTTTGTTTGGGGTCGCTACTGTCAATGATGGCTACCAGTATGACGATGTTATTGCTGGGCCGCGTACTTCAGGGTTTTGGCGTGTCCGGGCCACGCATAGCATCACTTGCATTAGTAAGGGATAAATTCGTAGGCAATGCTATGGCACGCGTTATGTCATTCGTGATGATGGTATTTATTTTAGTACCCATGTTGGCGCCAATGAGCGGTCAAGGGGTTTTGTTGTTCTTTAACTGGCGGGCAATTTTTGCTTTATTCGTTGGCCTTGCGATAATTTCGGCGTTTTGGTTGGTTATAAGACTACCAGAGACGTTATTAGCTGAGAACCGTCGTCCTTTTCGTTTCCGGGCTATTTTGAA
>JBNMPW010000169.1:0-6139 GCA_051277205.1 Oceanicoccus sp.
TGACCTTGTTGGTGCTGCCAAGCTTCTCGACTGAACATATTACCCTTTACTGCCTGTAATGCAGAATAAAAATTCTGAGCCTTATAGGCATAATCACTGGCTAATAGAGGAATAACACTGTCATCGAAAACATGAGATAAATACAACTCATCGTTGATACTAAAACTGGCGGGCAAACCCTCTGTGACCGCGTGTTTTTCTAGCACAGACACAGTGTGGCTTATTTCGTGCCGGTAACCAGAGTCAGGGTATGACTGCCCCCTTATCTGATCGGGCTTGTAAATAAACTTACCGCCAACAATTTCGGCATATTCTTCCCAAGCAGGCCACGCTGCAATAGAGTGATGCAAAAACACAAAGCCATGCCCTACCTCTAACAGGTCTAAAAAGTTGCGTTTAAAACTATCAGGCGGATCAATGTAGGTCGGCGCTAAACCATCAGCAGGGTCAGCCTGCATAAAATCCATACCCGGCATATCGTAAAACACAAAAGCATCATAGGCTTTGGCCAGGGCGGGATCGAAAAATTGCTGGCACGCAGGTTGCTCTACAACAGTACTGCTAATACTGGCTAGAGCATCAAATACACTGAAAAAATCTTCGCGATTAAAAGGGTGCCCCTTGGTCATCAGTAAGATATTTTTATCGCCCTGATAGTCATTATAAGACACTACAATTCTCCTATCGCATAAGCTTGTGCAAGTTCAGATGGATCAAAACTAGTAACATCTGCGACACCACCAAACCAGGCATCTAAATAACTATATTGCAGAGGAAAACGCCGCCCAGTGATATTATCAACGTCAGGAAAAAAAATAAACCTGATAGTCTCATGTTGTTCTTCACAATCAATTTTCTGTATTACTGAAAACTTATTTTGCATCAAATGTAATGTGTAACTCCTTTAAGCCACGGAGCACCATGTTGGGCCAATGGGTTAAATCATTTTTACCATCGGCTAATTGAATGTTCGTTAACCGCGACAGGAGTTTTTCAAACGTCAAAATCAATTCTTTACGTCCTAACATCGCGCCCGGGCAAAAGTGGGTACCTTGGCCAAAGGCGATATGATCCGACGCATTTCGACGACAAACGTCAAATTTTTCTGGCTCATCAAATATTTTTTCATCGCGATTAGCCGATGCATAACGCAGCATCACCAGCGAATCCTTAGCGAGCTTATAACCGTTAAACTCGGTATCTTGTGTCACGACTCGCCAAAGCCCTGCAGACGGCGTTTCCGTGCGCAACATCTCTTCAGCGGCATTGGGGATTTGTGAAGGATCATCAATCAAGGCCTGCATTTGTTCTGGCTGCTGAATCAGCGATAACATCCCACCCGCTATGGTTGAAGTAGTGGTTTCATTGCCGGCCACCAAAAACTGCTGAATGATGCTCATCACCTCAGCATCATTCAGTTTGCGGCCTTCGTCGATCTCTGTGTTGGATAAATCTGAAATCATATCGTCTTTTGGCTGTTGCCGGCGCGCATTGACCACGCCCATAATATAGTGCTGAAACTCCATGATTGAATGCGCGATATTGATTTGCTCATCAGCCGAGGACATGCCGCCTAAACGCGCCGCCAAAGCATCTGACCACTGCTTGAATTTAGGCAATAACTCTCGGTCAATACCCAACTGATCAGCAATCACCAACAACGGTAACGGTGAAGCAAAATCGGCTATTAACTCACAGCCACCACCCGACTGCTGCTTCGCCATCATTTGGTCGATCAAATCATCAACTATTTGTTCGATATAATCATGCATTTTATTAACGCGTTTCGCCGAAAAAACCTTATTTACAAGTGTCCGGTAGACTTTGTGCCTGGGAGGGTCTTGCGTTAATAAGGTATTAGCAGGCTCTATAGCATCAGCATAAA
Source organism: Oceanicoccus sp. (assembly GCA_051277205.1). Lineage (GTDB taxonomy): Bacteria > Pseudomonadota > Gammaproteobacteria > Pseudomonadales > Dasaniaceae > Oceanicoccus. The sequence continues at coordinate 1,886 of JBNMPW010000169.1, forward strand.
TAGCTTTAACTTCTGGCGACTCTTCAGGACCAGAAAGCATATGAGCAAAATCACTGGAAAAGGTGGCGGTATCTTTTAACATTACCCGCACATCATCGTAGCGAGTGACTAAGTGAATATTCGTATCAGGCAATTGATAGATTGGCGCCTCTTCGCGCAGTAATCGATAGAAATCGAAGGGACATTCCAGCACCTCCGGATCAAAGAAATTAAAGTCGGTTACAGATTTACTCATATACAGTTCCTATAGGCACAACAGCCAAACCAGCTACGACCATCCCGGCCTCTACCCAGACAAATACTGAGTTTTTTGAAGTTAATGCGTGGACAATCATTGTTATTAGATGACCCCAGACTACTGAAAGAAAAATAAACAGTCAAATCTGATTGTTTTTTTTTGGGAGGTTTGTTACCTTATTTTGGCATTCAATAACGAATATATGTAAATTCTCCCTATCCGCCGTCAACCGGCGCTTTCAGGGCAATCACCACTTAAAATCTAGCTGTTTACAGGAGACAACTATGGATCTCGGATTATCAGGTAAGAAAGCCCTCATTACTGGCGCAACTCGTGGCATTGGCCGCGCTATCGCCAACCTATTGGCCGATGAAGGAGCTGATTTAGCCATCTGCTCACGCAACCAACAAGAGGTTGATGCCACCGTCGCGGAATTAAGTGCCAAGGGTGTCAAAGTAACTGGTGCGGTGATTGATGTGGCCGATAAAGCCACCTATCAAGCTTGGGTTGCAAGCGCAGCTGAAGAACTGGGTGGCTTAGATATTTTTGTACCCAATGTTAGTGCTGGCGGAGCCGTAACAGGTGATGAAGGTTGGCAAGCTAACCTAGAAATAGATGTACTTGGCACCACCCGCGGCATCGAAGCAGCGATGCCCTTCTTAGAGAAGTCTGAGGCTGCATCTATCGTTATCATCTCGTCAACGGCAGGTGTTGAGACCTTTATGGCGCCACAGCCCTATAACGCCCTCAAAGGTGCGCTGGTAATTCACGGCAAGCAATTGAGCCAAGCATTGGCACCACAAGGCATTCGGGTTAACTGTGTGTCACCCGGCCCAGTCTTTATCGAAGGTGGCGCTTGGGATCAAATCAAAACCCATATGCCCGAATTGTACGAAAGCACCTTGTCTCAGATTCCACAGGGCCACATGGGTTCTGCGCAAGAGGTTGCTAACTCAGTGGCCTTTTTGGCCAGCCCGGCAGCTAGCTTAATCACCGGCGTTAACTTAATTGCTGACGGCGGTTTTACTAAGCGTGTTCAGCTATAACTGATGGCTTAGTGATAAATAGTAGAACAATGGGCCGACAGCTTTTGCTTCGGCTTTTTACTATCAACAGATAAGACTAATGAGCAATGTTATGGGCAAAAGTGACCGTATAGACGTTTATCTGGTAGCCGGCGGCAAATATCATGATATTGATCATGCTCGCCTAGAGATCCTCAAATTGCTGGCCGAACAACCCCGTATCAAAGTTAAGGTTGGTGCCGACTACAGTGATATCGACGCGATTTGCGAATCCGACCTGATTATCACCTATACCTGTGACATATCACCTAGTGAACAAGAAACTGTGCGACTGTGTGAATTTATCCGCAGCGGCAAGAAATGGTTTGCACTGCACGGCACCAATTCTATTCTGCGCTTTTTGCAAAACGACGACGGCAGCTTTGAAGTCCACACGCCAGAAGAGAATACGCCCTTTATGGAAATATTAGGTAGCCAGTTTATATCGCACCCGCCAATCCATGAATATCAGGTAGAGATTACGGAACCCGATCACCCTCTGGTGAAAGACATTCCGCCTTTTAAAGTCGATGATGAACTGTATCTCTGTAAATTCCATGGTGAATATCAAACTTTGCTTCACACCAACTGGTCAGAAAAAGTCGACGTAGGCTTTAGTAGCGAAGCATGGGTGAAGGAAACTGACGTGCAGCCAGTGCTGTATATCCACCCCTATGGTGAAGGTCAGGTGTTATACCTGACTCTGGGGCACTGTCGCGGCAAATACGACATGCAACCCGCAATAGAAGAGTATCCGGTCCCGGAAGAAGGCGCCTGGCAGTCAGAAGAGTTTTATGAATTATTACGACGTGGTATTGGTTGGATGATCGAACCTATTACGTAGCGTTCAATACCACCCACAACCCAAAGCACAGACAAGAACAACGGCGCAAATAGACATCACCAATGAGGAAAATATTATGGACCTGAATTTCAGCCAAGAAGAGCTCCAGTTTCAGCAGGACGTTCACCAGTTTCTTGCTGACAACCTAACTGATGATATTATTGAGTCTCACAAGACCAACAGCAGTGTGTTCGTCGATAAGGAGATAGCCCTTAAATGGCAGAAAATTCTTGTTGATAAAGGTTGGGCGGTACCACAATGGCCGGTTGAACATGGTGGCACTGATTGGTCCCCTGCTCAAAAATATTTGTTCAGCAAAGAATGCTACTTAGCTGGCGCACCGATGCTTATACCCCTAGGGCTATTAATGTTAGCGCCCGTCATCATGGCCTTTGGTAACGAGCAACAAAAAGCGGAGTACCTACCCAAAATATTAAATGGTGAGCACTATTGGTGCCAAGGTTATTCCGAGCCTGGCTCAGGTTCTGACTTAGCCAGTCTAAAACTAAAAGCTGTCGCCGATGGTGACGACTATATTATTAACGGCTCTAAAATTTGGACCACCCATGCTCATTGTGCCGACCATATTTTTTGTCTGGTACGTACCGACAATAGTGGCCGACCACAACATGGCATCAGCTTTCTGTTGATAGATATGGCGACAGCTGGCGTCACTGTCGAGCCGATTATTACTATGGCTGACGATCATGAAGTGAACCAGGTATTTTTTGATAATGTCAGGGTGCCACAGGCCAATCGCATCGGTGAAGAGAACAAAGGCTGGACCTATGCCAAGTACTTATTAGAATTTGAACGCGGCGGTGGTTTTAATGGTGACCGCTTAGGCCAAGAGATTAATCACCTGCATTCATTAATCAAAGAAATAGCCGCTGAAACCCCCAACTTTGATCAAGACGGAATCATTCAGCGTAAATTATCTCGTATCGAGATCGATTTAAAAGCACTCGAGATTACCGAGCTACGCATCCTGTCTGCAGTTAGCGGCGGCGGTAATCCTGGTGCCGAGTCATCCATCATGAAGCTCTCATCGGCGCGCCTAGAACAAGAACTTGGCGAACTGGCAATGGATGTAATTAGCTACCGAGGGATTGCCATGGATGCACCCGAGGATGGTAGCACCTACCGCAGCGATTACATAAGCTCGGTAGTACCGCGTTATTTAAACAACCGGGCCGCTACAATTTTTGGTGGCTCTCAAGAAGTACAACGCAACATTATTGCGAAAATGGTTTTGGGTTTATGACCGCTTTTGACGCCTACTTAAATTATATGCAAACGATGCCCAATGGCCGCGGCGGTGTTTAAAGAAATACTCTATGCTGTTGACGGCCCTAGCGCCGTCATTACCCTTAACCGTCCCGCTCAGCTAAACGCTTGGACGGATACTATGGGCAACGAAGTCAGACAAGCCTTTCATCAGGCCGAATCTGACAGTCGTGTAATTGGTATCATCTTGACCGGCGCCGAGCGCGCTTTTTGCTCAGGCGCCGATCTTAGCCTGCTTGATAAAATTACCCAAAACGGCAAACTCGACGCAACTAATAGTGACATGCCCGGTGACACCGACTTCTCAGCAGATTACCGACAAACATATTCTTATATCGCCTCGATTCGCAAACCGGTAATCGCGGCAATGCATGGTGCCTGTGTCGGCATGGCCGTGCCAATCTCATTATTTTGCGATCTGCGCTTTGCCACTCCTAAGGCTTTTTTTATGACCGCATTTTCGCAGCGTGGCTTAATTGCGGAATGGGGTAGCAGTTGGCTTTTACCACGCATAATAGGCAACGCAAACGCCTTAGATATGCTGCTATCTAGCCGTCGAGTCTATGCCGAAGAAGCAAAACAAATGGGGTTGATAAACCGAGTTGTTGAACATGAAAACTTACTGAGTGAAGCTAAAGCTTATATTAATGATCTGGCGCAAAACTGCTCACCTAGATCCATGGCTATAATAAAGCGGCAGCTGTATCAGGATTGGATGAACAGCTTCGACAGCGCACAACAAACAGCATTAAAGCTGATGAAAGACAGCTTTTCCAGTGAGGACTTTAAAGAAGGTGTTGCTTCAATCTTAGCAAAAAGAG
>JBNMPW010000170.1:0-5982 GCA_051277205.1 Oceanicoccus sp.
ACGGGTCCAGCAACTCAGCTCGCTAGATCGCATTACACCGAACCACGGCTTCCAGAATCAAACGATCTAGTCATGTTCAGTGCTGTTTAGCTTCAGAGGGCGTGGGTTATCAACCGATTCAGCTAAACAGCACTGAGCATGGCGGCAACCTAGCGACACAATACCCAACCAAAACCAACTCTAAGCACTCAAAACAGCGTTCTGAATTCGCAAGCTAAGTCACTGAACCCGTTATCGGTTGGAACCCCACGCCCTTTAACGGGTCCAGCAACTCAGCTCGCTAGCTCGGTGCACACCCCATCAATTTATGACTATCAGAATAAAAAGATCCAGCCAGGCTCAGTTCTGTATAGCTTCAGAGGGCGTGGGTTATCAACCGATGCAGCTATACAGCACTGAGCATGGCGGCAACCCAGCGACACAACACCCAACCAAGACCAACTCTCAGCCCAACAAAGGGCTTCTAACGTCGCAGAGCAATTACCATCAAAATCTTTTGCCACAGAAAGAAAATCTGTAGGCGGATATAAAGCCAATACACCATTAACGTGATTGGGCTGCCCGTTGAAGTTACCGAGCGTTCCATTAAGTCACTGTAAACCAACATGGCGATGACTTTTATGTGACGAAAAAATTACAGATAGTCTTCATTGCCAGCGCCGCTAAGGGGACTCACAATTAACCATTATCAGTTTTTTGCTTTTCTGAATAGTGTCGGAACACCTCAACGCTGGCCGCCTTTTCCATTTCTAAACCCGCTTCGATGGCTGACTGCCAACCTATATCAATTAAGGTTTTAATGGCTGTTTGAGCGCCCTCATCACAGGCCACCATATCTTGCGCCAAACTAACCGCTTGCTCCATTAATTGCTCCGGTGCTACCACGCGATTAACAAGCCCCCATTGATAGGCCGTCTGGGCATCGATTTTATTGCCCGTCAAACTCATCTCTTTAGCTCTAAGCGGACCTATCATACGCGGCAATCTTTGTGTCACGCCCCACGCAGGGACAATACCAAAGCGGGCATGAGTATCTGCAAAAACAGCATTTTCAGAGGCAATAATTACATCACAGAGTAATGCCAACTCCAACCCACCAGTCATTGCATAGCCATTAACAGCGGCTATAACTGGGCAATTCAACGCGTCAAAAGCGACTAGCATTTCGCGACCAATAATGCCTTGCTCTTTCACCAGTTCACCGGATATTTTTAGTTCTGCCAGATCGAGACCCGCACAGAAAGCCCGCCCATTACCCGTTAAAATGATTACCCGGATCTCACGATTACACGTGATCGTCAATAGCGCATCGACCAACTGCTGACGCAAAGCCGCGTTTAAGGCATTCATCACCTCGGGGCGGTTTAGGGTAAGCACGGCAATATTATCCGCAACTTCACAAGTAACTAATTGTTCAGCTTTTTGAGTACTCACATTCCAACCTTATTTTTATAATTATTAAATTAAACAGTATTATCAAGCGCTAATTAAAGCGCCGCCATCAACCACCAAACCATGGCCAGTAATAAAACTGGCTGCTGGCGAAGCTAAAAATAACACCGCATGTGCAACATCTTCTGGCTGCCCCAATCGGCCCAGTGCTGATTTATTTTCCCAAAACTGCTTAAATTCTGGTGAACTTTCAACATAAGGCCGACTGATGCCAGTTACGATGGCACCCGGTAAAATATAATTCACAGTAATTCCGAACTCGCCCCACTCCTGCGCCATCGTTTTACTTAAACCCGCTACCGCATGTTTGGAGGCGGTATAAATACCCATCATTTTATTAGAGAGAATCGATGATAGCGATGCAGTGTTAATCACTCTGCCAGCATCACTCAACTTCAATAAAGGCAGTAATTGACGGCTTAGACTAAATATTGCCCGTACATTGACCTCAAATGTACGCTGCCAAACCTGCTCCATTTCATCATCGAGCGACTCCAGCGGACCCAGCGGACAAACGCCAGCGTTATTAACCAAAACATCCAAACCACCAAAATTTGCGGTAACTTCCGCGACGATATTTTTGCAGGCATCGGCTGCCGCTACATCTTGTAATAAACAACTGATCAGCGGCTGCCCTGCCATCACATCTAACAGCGCAGAACCCGGCAAATCCACCGCTAATACGCTGGCACCTTCGTCAGCAAAAAATTTGGCTGTTGCCAGACCGATACCATCGGCAGCGCCAGTTACCACTACTTTTTTATCGACAAATCGCTGGGTCATATTGATTTATTCTTCTTCAGGTATGTGGATCATCAGCTTACCTTGATTAGACCCGTCAAAGAGTTTCAAAAAAGCCGGCAAGATATTATCTAAACCTTCGACAATATCTTCTTTAAATTGCAGTTTACCCGCCATAACCCACTCAGCTAACTGGCCGACACCTGCTGGAAACTGATCCAAATAATCGATAACGACAAAGCCTTGAATACGGACACTTTTAGCAACTAATTGCCATAGGTTTTTAGGTCCCGGCGCATTAGCATCGTTATAGGTTGAGATCCAACCACAAACGGCCACTCGGGCAAATTGATTAAGACAAGTAAGAGCCGCATCGAAAATTTCACCGCCGACATTGTCAAAATAAATATCAACACCTTCCGGGCAAGCCTTGTTAATAGCGTCCTGATAGTCGCCACAAGTCTTATAATTAATCACCTCATCAAAGCCGAGACTATCTTTTAACCACGCACACTTCTCTTCGCTACCCGCCATACCCACCACGCGACAACCTTTGAGCTTGGCTATCTGACCGACGATCGAACCTACTGCACCTGCGGCCGCACTGACCAATACCGTCTCGCCCTCTTTGGGCTGACCGACATCCAAAAAGCCAAAATAAGCGGTCAAGCCGGTGGTTCCCAATACACTGAGAAAATTGCTTAGCGGAATACCCGCCGATGTATCCAGCTTGTGTAAGCCCGCCGCCGGTGCGGTAGTGTATTGCTCCCAGCCACCGACTGACATCACCACATCACCCTCAGAAACGGCGGGATCATTGGACTTTTCAACGCGGCCGATAATTGAACTACGGATGACCTCGTCAATGGCAATCGGCGGCATATAGTTTGGCGTGTCAGCCATCCATCCGCGGATAGCGGGGTCTAAGGAAATATACAGGTTACGAACCACTGCAAAACCGGGCACAGGAGCAGCCAAAGGAACGTCACGAAACGGCACTTCCTCCGGTGTTGGCGCGGCCTTGGGACGGGATGCTAGGTAATACTGCCGGTTACTTTGCTCACTCATAAGATGCTGCCTGTACTGTCAATTGATTGATTATTAGTAGCCTATGTGGGCCGTTCATACCAAGCAATGTAATCTTGAATAAAAAATCAGTCAACCCTGATTGTTTTTTAGCGGTAAATTTGTTACTTTTTGAACTGAATACTTATAATCACCTAATTATCATCTGCGTAGGAAAGTTGCATGACAATACTCATTGCCGGTACTGTTGATATAAGTGCTGATAATCGCGATAAAGCACTGGCGCAAGCCGCTGATCTGATTACTGAAACCCGCGCTCAAAAAGGCTGTAAACACTACGTGTGGTCTGCTGACCCTTGTTCTGACACGCGTATATATGTTTACGAGAACTGGGACAACACGGCCGATTTAACAGCACACCTAGCCGGCCCCTACTACGCAAAGATGTTAGGCCTCCTTGGCGGCTATGGTGTGTATAACACCGAAGTATCAAAATTTAGAATTGACCATGAAGAGCCCGTCTATGACCCCGAAGGCAAACCCCGCGCGGACTTTTTTACCGGTTAAATCACCGGCCGTCGTCTTTGCCCCTGTTAACAGCCCAATTAAAGAGATTGTTATGGACAGCAATAAAGTAAAAACCTACTGCCGTTTCTGCCACGCCTATTGCCCAATGGAAGCTACCGTTGAAGACGGTAAAGTAACCGCCATAGGTCCAGACACCACTAACCCAGTTTACGGCGGTTATACCTGCATCAAAGGCCGTCAACTAGCCGAGCAGATCTACCACCCGACTCGCCTTAGGCAATCACAAAAAAAACAGAGCAACGGTAGTTTTGCACCGATAACCAGCGCCAAGGCTACGGATGAAATTGCCGAGCAGCTGCAAGCCATTTTAAAAAAATACGGTCCTCGCAGCATCGCCAGTTACAACGGCACTTATTCTTACCAAAACTCAGCAGCCCATGCGGTGGCAAAAGCATGGCATGAAGCCATTGAGTCGCCGTCCTATTACGCCAGTGTCACTATCGACCAACCCGCCAAGGTAGCAATCGGTCCTGCACGCATGGGCTGGTGGAATGGCGGCAGTCACATGTGGTGTGACTCGGATGTGTCGATGATCATCGGTAATAACACCTTGGTGTCACACTACTCAGTCCCGGGCGGGATTCCATCATTCAGCCCAGCCAACGCTCTGCGCGAAGGCAAGAAGCGCGGTGTAAAAGTGATATGTATTGACCCCCGCAAATCGGAAGTAGCCTCACGAGCAGATTTACACCTACAAATTAAGCCCGGTCATGACGCCGCTTTAATCGCCGCCTTTATTAACATTATCCTCAGCCGCGGTCTTGAAGATAAAGAGTTTTGTGCTGACCATATTGACGGCGTAGCCGCCCTCAAAGAAGAAGTCGCAAAATTTACACCCGAGTCGGTTGCCCCTGCAGCTAACCTCAGTGTTGATGAGATTGAACAAGCCGCGCTGATGTTTGCCGCAGGCCCACGGGGCAGCGCAGTAACCGGTACCGGTCCTGAAATGGGTGCACACCCCAATTTACTGGCGCACTTGGTGCAATCTCTGAATGCGATTTGTGGTCGCCATTACCGGGCCGGCGAACGATTGCCGAATCCTGGCGTGCTTACCGCTGACATACCACGTCGGGCACAAGCCACTGGCCCACAACCGCAATGGTTAGAGGATGTAGAACGCAGTCGGGTTAGCGACGACATCCGCGAAATGAACGTGCTGGGCGCCTATGGACCATCTAAAGAAATGCCCACCGCCGTCATCAATGACGAAATGCTGCTGGAAGGCGATGGCCAAATAAAAGCGCTAATCTGTGTTGGTGGCAACCCTTTGCTAGCATGGCCCGATCAAGAAAAAACCCATAGAGCGCTAAAAAGTCTTGAGCTGCTCGTCTGCATTGATATTAAGATGGCAGCCACCGCCCAAATGGCCGACTATATTATTTCTCCCAAAGTCTGTCTTGAGCGTGAAGACGTAACATTATTAACCGACATTTGGTACGACCAGCCCTACAGTCAATACACCAAGACCGTGGTTGAAGCCCAGGGCGATGAAGTTGAAGAGTGGGAGTTTTTCTGGGAGCTGGGCAAGCGTATGGGGCTAGAAATGAGCTTGGCAAACGGGCCTATCGACATGGTCAATAAGCCCAGTAAGTTTGACCTGCTGAATAACATCACCAAAGGCTCGCGCATTCCATTAATTGATATTTATAACAACGCCGAAAACGGCGGTACCGTTTATCAACAAGAGATTATTCTTGAGCCAGCCGACCCCGCTACCATGCAAAAAATGGATGTGTTTCCTGCCGATGTAGCCGAAGAACTCGCGGCCTCTTTTAAAGATTTGAGTGCTGCAGATGATAGCGATTACCCTCATTTTCTGATAAGTCGCCGAATGAAAAACACCTATAATTCTACCGGCCCCGAACTGACTTTATTAAAAGGTAAAGGCACAACTAACCCAGCCTATATTAACTCAGAGGTACTGGCGTCGCTGGGCATCAAAGACGGTGAAATCATCGAAGTCTATTCCGAACACGGTACTATTCCCGCCGTGGCAGCCGCCAGTGACGACGTCAAACCCGGTGTTATTTCGATGTCCCATTGTTGGGGTGATAGCCCTGACCCATCTGCCGGCAGCGATGCAAAAGTGCGAGAGATTGGCAGTAATACTAGCCGTCTAATCGACAACCTACAGAACAATGCGATGTATTCTGGTATGCCGCGACAAAGTACCAT
>JBNMPW010000171.1:0-5978 GCA_051277205.1 Oceanicoccus sp.
GCAATTGGCGCCAAATCAAAGCGAAAGCCATCGACGCCCATCTCCGTTGACCAATAGCGCAAGCTGTCCATCACCAATTGCATAACCCGAGGATGGCTTACTTTTAAGGTATTACCGCAGCCAGTGTCGTTTACATAGTAGCGTGGTTGTTCGGCTTGCAGGCGATAGTAGGAAGCATTGTCGATGCCTCTAAAACTAAGGGTGGGGCCCAGGTGATTACTTTCACAGCTGTGGTTATAAACCACATCGAGAATAACTTCGATGCCGGCATCATGATAGCGGTCGACCATTTGTCTAAATTCAAAAATGTTGTCATCGCTTAAGTAAGGTGCATGCGGGGTGAAGAAATTTAAGCTGTTGTAGCCCCAATAATTTTTCAGACCTTTTTTTGTTAAAAAGTCCTCATCGATAAAAGCGTGTACTGGCATTAGCTCCACTGAGCTAACACCGAGAGCTTTGATGTAGTCGATTACCTTGGCATGACCCATGCCTGCAAAGGTTCCTTGTTGCAGTTCTGGTACTTGCGGGTGACGAATGGTGAAACCGCGCACATGACTTTCATAAATACTGGTTTTATTCCACGGTGTGGCCGGTTTTTTAGGGCGGTCTTGATGCTGTGGCCACGGTGCGGTCACGACCGCTTTTTGCATATAAGCTGCATTGTCTTGGGTATTAAAAGAGAGATCCAGTTCTGGGCTGTCAGGATCATAGCCAAAGTGCGAGGCATGCCATATAAACTGGCCTCTTAATTGTCGAGCATAGGGGTCGAGCAATAATTTATGATGGTTAAAGCGGTCGCCTGCGCTGGGGTTATAGTTACCGTAAACGCGATAGCCATAAACGGTACCCGGTGCGAGGCCTGACAAATAACCGTGCCAGACATTGTGTTTTTGTTCGGGCAGCATATGGCGCGCGATTTCTGTCTCGCCGCTCTCATCAAATAAGCACAGCTCAACTTTTTCGGCATTGGCCGAGAAGAGGGCGAAGTTAACGCCTTCGCCATCCCATTGCGCGCCTAAGGGATAATGATCACCGGCTATCATGCGTTGCTTCATGCTTAACCTTCTTGCCGTTGAAAGATGACTGTTGATAAGGGTGGAATACAGATTTCAAGATGGCAGGGGTAATTGTCCCAGCCTTCATCTCTTGTGTTTATGCCGCCGTTATTACCGGCATTAGTGCCGCCGTAGCAGGCGCTATCACTGTTAAGTACTTCTCGATAAAAACCTCCGGTGGCGACGCCAAGTCGAAAATGATCATGTCTGCTTGGCGTCATATTACACACCACTAGCACGACTCCGGAACCGTCGGCGGCGTGGCGCAGATAAGCAAAGATGGAATCGGCACTGTTATCTAACTGCAGCCATTCAAAGCCCTCTGGTTGGCAGTCCTGCTGATGCAGGGCCGGTAAGGTTTTGTAGCAGTGGTTTAAGTCTTTAACCAGTTGCTGCACCCCTTGATGAGGTTGTTGGTCGAGTAAATGCCAGTCGAGGCTGTGGTCGTGATTCCATTCTTGGCGCTGGGCAAACTCGCAGCCCATAAAGAGTAATTTTTTGCCAGGATGGGTCCACATAAAGCCGAGATAGGCGCGTAGGTTGGCAAATTTCTGCCAGTCGTCGCCGGGCATTTTTTCTAATAATGAGCCTTTGCCATGTACGACTTCATCGTGACTCAGCGGCAGAATAAAGTTTTCGCTAAAGCTGTAAGCCAGCCCAAAGGTGATTTCATTGTGATGGTATTGGCGGTGAATAGGATCGCGACTCATATACTGCAAGGTGTCGTTCATCCAGCCCATATTCCACTTGTAGCCAAACCCCAGGCCACCTTGATCAACTGGTTTTGAGACGCCGGGCCAGGCGGTTGATTCTTCGGCGATCATCATACAGCCCGGATAATTAAAATAAGCGCGTTGGTTGACCTTTTGTAGAAGAGCAATGGCTTCGATGTTTTCTCTGCCGCCTTCATCGTTGGCGAGCCATTCGCCTTCTTCTCGGCTGTAATCGAGATACAACATGGAGGCGACTGCATCTACTCGCAGACCGTCGATGTGAAATTCATCCATCCAGAACAGCGCGTTACTCAATAAAAAACTCACTACCTCGCCACGGCTGTAGTTATAAATCAAAGTATTCCAGTCTGGGTGAAAACCTTTGCGAGGGTCTTCGTGCTCATAGACACAGCTTCCGTCCAGTCGACCTAGACCGTGCTCATCGGTAGGAAAGTGCCCGGGCACCCAGTCAACCAGTACGCTTAAGTTATGCTGGTGGCATTGATCGACAAAGTATCTGAAATCATCGGCACTGCCAAAGCGACCAGTGGGTGTATACATACCGATTGGTTGGTATCCCCAGGAACCATCAAAGGGAAATTCGCTGATGGGCATCAATTGAAGATGAGTAAAACCCATGTCCAATACATAGGGGATTAACTCTTCGGCCAACTCGCGGTAACTCAGATAACAGTTATCATACTCTGTTTTTCGGCGCCAAGAACCGGCGTGTACTTCATAAATAGAAACCGCTTGCTGGTAGTGGTTAACACCCTTTTGTTGTGCTGCTTGCCAAGCTTGGTCTTGCCATTGGTAGGCCGCTTTTGCAACGGTCAGTGATGCGGTAGCCGGTGCTTGCTCCATGGCATAGGCATAGGGGTCGGCTTTTAAAGGTAGTTGCGTGCCTTGTTGATCGGTGATCTGAAACTTATAGCTCAAACCATCGCCAAGATGGGGGATAAACAATTCCCAGATGCCGGCAGCGTGGTGCTTGCGCATCATATGGCTGCGGCCATCCCAGTGGTTAAATTCTCCGACTACGGCGACGTTTTTGCAGCTCGGCGCCCACAGCATAAACAACAGACCATCGATACCTTGATGCTGTTGCGGATGGCAGCCCATCCAGCGGTAAAGCTTTTCATGGGTACCTTCGGCAAATAGATAACAATCATCATCGTTTAGCACTGATGGAAATTGGTAGGGATCTTCTTTTTGTTCGGTAGCCAAGGGGTATTGCACATCGAGATAATAATCAAAGCGATTGCGGCGGCGGCCCATTGCGCCTTCAAATAAACCATCGGGGTGAATCTTGTCGAGGGAGGCCACTTTACGATTGCCTTTTTTGGCAATGACATCAATTTTTTTCGCACCCGGTAATAAGGCTCTCACCACTAAGCCATTTCCTTTTGAATTCGAGTGCATACCCAATACCGAAAACACATCCTCATGCTGGGTGTGGATTAGCGCGTCTATGTCTGCTGGGCTTAGGCTAGATGTTGGCGTGTTCATTGGGAGCGTTCCTGATAGACAGTAGATAGCAATGATTGGATGTTGGCGTTGCTGAATAAACTATCGGTATCAACAGATTGTTTGCGGCGCCAGTTAGGATATTCAAGATATGTGCCAGGGATATTGACCGGTTTTTCAATCAACTGCAGGTCTTCCAACTGAAATGTCATAATGGTTGACTGGCTACGAGCGGCGGCGCTGATGATAGCTTGGCACAAGGGCAAGTCAAATTGTTTACTCAGCGTTGGGTCTTGCTCGGCTTGCCAGTTGGCGGGCAGTAGTTGTTGTTCCTGCAACCAGTCGCGCAACAGTGCTTTGTCTTGCTGGCGCTGTGCTAGAGCGGCGTCCAAAGTCTGTTGATTATCTATTTTACCGATTTCAGCTTGGATCATAAGATCGCTGGCCTGCCACCATCCGGCTAAGGTTGAGACATCATGGTTGGTCACCATCAACAAGGCATCACACTGATGATCTTGAGGGCGGGTAAATGTCGGGTTGTTGTTATCACCAGCATGATAGTTGCGCTCAAAATACAGCACTTTGTTACTTAGAATGTTGGTTTCGGTCATTTTCTGCCGGAGTATTTCTGGTACTACGCCCATATCCTCACCAATAATCAAACACTGATTACGGTGGCTTTCGAGCTTTAATAAGGCCAGTAGTTGTTCGAACGGGTAATAGATATAGGCGCCGTCTTTGCTGTCGGCTAGGCACCACCATAATCGCAGCAGAGCCATCACATGGTCGATACGCAGTGCACCACAATAGTTCATATTGGCACGCAATAAGGCAATAAAATGCTGGTAGTTATTCTGCTTGAGGGCGATGGGGTCCAGTGCAGGTAAGGCCCAGTCTTGGCCATGTTCACTGAAGGGGTCTGGCGGTGCCCCAATACTGGCGTTATGGCAAAACAGCTCAGGGTTGCAGCCAACTTCAGCGCCCTCGCCAATAGCACCAACGGCTAAATCGCCCATTAAACCAATAGCCATGCCCTGTTCGGTAGCGTATTGCTGGCAGTGTTGCAGTTGTTCAAAGGCCAGCCACTGTAAATATTGATGGAATATGGGGTTGCTGACGGCTTGCAGGGGCAAGCTGCAGTGCTGGCTTTCATAGTTGGCAAAGCTTGCTAATGTTTCGCCACCAACGGCGACGAAGCTTTGAAAGGCTTTGCCTCGGCTTGACTCTGCGTGGAGTTGAGTGCTGGTGAAGTGATCGAACAGTGTTTCCAGCATGCTGTACTTTAGTAGCGCGACGGCGGGGTAGTCGACCAAATCAGCGCTGCGCAAGTTGGCTAACTGTTGTTGTAAGTCGGCAGCGTCAAATTGGCGTTGGGCTTGGCTGCTTTCACTAAAGTCGGTTACTTGTTCCGGGTCAATGTATAAGGGGTTTAGAAAACGCCGGTCGGAAGGGCTGTATGGGCTGGCAAAATCACTGCCTGACATTGGCGGTGCATGTAAGGGATTGAGGCCAATAATGTCCATCTGCTGACTGGCGCAATGGCCTACCAAATCTTTTAAGTCGCTAAAATCACCGATCCCCCAATTGCGAAGGGATCGCAGGGTGTAAAGCTGACAGCTCACGCCCCATAGTTTGTGGTCGATATTGGTCGGCTGATAACTGCGTGCTGGGCTAATTGCCAAACTGGCCGTGGCCTGCCTCTGCTCCGTGGATAGTTGCAGTTGATGATAGCCCAAGGCAAGCGCCGGTAAGTCAAGACGCCTAGCGCTGTAACGAACCCCCTTTATGACATAGTGCCCTATATCAGCAAGGTCGGCGGCGATAGCGGACCCTTGATAGTGTTCATCTAGCTCGGTTAGAACTTGCCAGTTGATCGTTTGATTGAGTTCGTCAGGATGCAAGCGCACTTCTACATAACAATCGCCCTGAGTGGCGATATTGAACTCCGCCAAGCAGTGGGTCCAGGGCTCAGCATCTAAGGTATGGATTGCTTGCTCAATCTGGATTTGGTCATTGATGTCGTAGCCGGTGGCTTGCAAGAACTTTAAGCGGCTCTCCAAGGGATGGGTTATATGTTCGCCTGCATAGGAGAAGTAATCTGCCGAGATACCTCGCAAATAAAGTAATTTTTCCAAAAGAGGAACTGCTGGCTTCATAAATCTATTCGGCTCTGGATAGCGGTAGTACGACGAGCGCTGAAACATTAAGTAATGTAATTACATATTTTACACGAAATTAGAGGTTTAACACGCATTTATGTAACTTAATTACAGCTTGGTTGGTTTTGCCGTAGGTGATCCCCCAGCGTTAATTGCCTGCTCAGAAAGCTGGTGCCTGTCTTATAGCTTACGCTATTAGTCTCATTTGCTTAAGCTGATAAATAGTGGCTTTTTTACGTTTTAGATTGCGTTTTTTATACGCCGATTTGATGTGAAATTTCACCCTATTGTATGAAATGTTAAACAGCTAACCGTTGCCGAAGAAAACCCCTAGGAAAAACAGTAAAACTATCTTAAAGAAAAGAACAGATAATGAATATAAAAGGGGCTTTATAAAAAGTCAAAAACCTGCTGCCGATATGATCACTGAAGCAAAGCCATCAACTATAAAGATTGTTACGCCGAGGAGGTTAAACATCAATCGGCCCTTTGAACATAATCAGCTCATCCACTAATCCCTTATGATGGAAACCAGTGTCGGGTTTTATTAGAAAACTTAACCAGTGACAGCATCACAGGTACTT
>JBNMPW010000172.1:0-5867 GCA_051277205.1 Oceanicoccus sp.
CCTTGCAATAAATTAAGTAGTTCCAGTTTTTTGCTCTCTATGCGCGCCTCATTGGCGTAAAAACCGTACGACAAAACGGCCACTTTTCTTTCGGCGATTTCAGCAAAGGTTACTTTATCAGAGTTCGGCACTGGTAGACTTTCTAGGGTGTATTCGCTTGGCATAACAAATGCGACGGATCTTTGCTTACTAGTGCCGGTGTCTAATACTGGCGCGGTCATGGCAATTTTTTGCGATGACCGCTGCGCATTTTCTAACACTGGAGCCGTCATTGATATCTTATTATTCGCACTATTACCGCCAAAGATATAGCCGGCTATCTCTCTGAAGCCATCACTCATAGCATCATCATAATCACCACTTACCGTGGTTTGCGCGATAATATAAGGCTCATAAAGTCTTACTTCATAATTGCTAGTCTGACTAAGAACTTGATACGCAGGTTCCTCTATATCTTTAACGACATACCAACTGCCAAAAGACCAGACTGCAAATAAAGCGGCGGTTATACACCCAACTAGCATAAATTTTTTCTTTTTAATCATAATAGTATCTCCATCTAAGATTCTATCATTTTGAGATGAAGAGTAATTGAATTAGCTAGTGCCTAATACGACCTCTATAGCGCATTCAATACCAAGTCTCGGGAGGTTTTGTTAGTCAATAGCTACCTATATGACGGCTTTTTTTCAATCGCTACCAAATTGGCTTATTATCCAATCCTCAACCTAATACCGAGCCTCTACAGCATGAATCCAGATTTATTTACGGCCACCAATCTCATTGTTGCCATTACTTGTGTGGTGTCATACCTCGCATTCAATAGTGCCGTTTTACGAGGGCAGCTTATATTTCATCCTTTAACGATTAACCGTCACAAGCAATGGTATCGCTTTATCACGTCTGGCTTTATTCATGGCAACGGCATGCATCTGGCGATCAATATGTTTGTATTGTGGTCATTCGGTAATGCTGTTGAGAAGGCTTACTACCCTGATGCCTTGGGCGAAAATAGCCTGATTATGTATCTGACGCTATATCTTGGAGGCATCGCGGTATCGTCTATTCCGAGTTATTTAAAACATAAGTCGAATGGATATTACTCAGCCCTTGGTGCGTCTGGTGGCGTGTCGGCCGTGGTGTTTGCGGTCATCGTCTTTGCGCCTTGGCAAAATTTATACCTGTACGGAGTGATCGCGATTCCACAAATACTCGCTGGTGGAGCCTACCTTTATTACTCTTGGCACATGGATAAAAAAGGGGGCGATAATATTGGTCATATGGCCCACCTTAGTGGCGCGATCTGGGGCTTTGTTTTTACGTGTTGCATGAATTTTAACTTACTCCCAAACTTTATTCAAAAGACCCTGGCTGGGCCAAGTTGGTTATAGCGTGATTGTTTTTTAAGATGATTCAACGGTCAGCGATTTAACCGGATGAGGGTAGACTTTGAAGTACTTACATTGTTCGATTCTGCGGTTAAATCCGTATGCATGGCATTGGGGGCTTATCTATTGACTCACTAATCAAGGGGAAGGAAACTGGTTTTTTAGCGGCGAAAACCACCAACAGTACTGACTACTTAACTTCAAATATTGGATCATTCTGTAATCTTAAGTATCGCTGAAAGTTTGGCATCCGGGTTGAATAACTTCTAGCCGAGTAAGATGGGTATCCTGCCAAAATTTCTTATTACGCCATTGCTGACGAAGTGGCAGGCAGTGTTATTATTCCAGTAATCGGCTACGATAGGCTGAACGACAATGCGGAGATGAATATGAAACCAATCGTAACGAGTATTACGCTGGTGATTTGTTTGATGATCAGTTCAGTGGTCAGTGCCGATATTTATACTGAGGCGGTGGATAATACGGCCCGTAGCGACAAGGATAGAGCGGTCGACACACGGCTCAAACCAGCTCAAGTGATGCAGTTTTTTTTCAAATTGAGCCCGGCATGAAGGTGTTGGATCTATTTTCTGGCGGTGGCTACTACAGCGAATTATTGTCCTATGTGTGGGCAGCGACGGCTCAGTCACACTCTACAACAGTCAGCCATGGTATGACTTCGTTGAAAAAGCACTTACGCCTCGCTTACAGGACAATCGCTTAAGCAATGTAGAAAACATAATCGCCACTCCTGAGTCATCTTGAGGGCTTAATCGTAGCTACGACGCAGCGATTTTTATTCTAGGCATGCATGATATCTACTATGAAGACCCTGATATAGGTTGGGTTGCTATCGATAAAGAAAAGTTTCTGAGTGGTATATATCAGCGCCTCAAGGCGGGCGGCGTGTTTGGTGTGATAGATACCAATGCACTTAGCGGCGCGGATAATGCGTTGGTAGGCAAGGGCCTTCACCGCGTTGATCCGCAAGCCATGATCGACGATATTATCGCCGCAGGGTTTGTGTTCGAAGCGTCATCGGACTTATTGACAAATTCGCAAGATGACAAAACCGCTTCGGTCTTTTCGCCAGAAATTCGCTACCGAACAGACCGCAGTGTTTTACGCTTTCGCAGGCCGAAATCAGAATAGGGTAGTGAGTGGTATTAGCGAGGGAACCCATGCTAAGAAAACTAATTTTATCCATTTATATCAAATATTTAGCGATCTAAGTTTTAGATAATTATTAATACCAAAAATTGATATTTTTAAATCCTCTTGAGAGGGGTGATGAGATGGATGCCCCGATTTACGGCATCAATGTGCAAAAATCAGGTCTCATCAACTCTACAAAAACACAACTGATCAATTATTATATCAATATATAGGTACTGGGTTGGTTTAGTTGAACGCATTGATTTGAGAGTATTCATAGGGTTACCAGACGAATCAAAAGCTGCGGTCACACAATGAGAACTCGATTAGCATCCTGAACCTTCAAAGAAAACACCACCAGTGTGCCGTTGCGCTAGCTAACAAAGCCTTTCCAGCTAGACATATAGGTAATAAACGCCTCACCCAAACCCTCGCTGCGCAGATGATCGGCGGAGACCGGATTTTTGATCGGGGTAAAGTCGCTATTAGCTTGCATCTGCAGTGGAAAATCATGGTGCAAAATAGCCGCTCGGCCAAGCACAACAAAGTCGATATCACTCGCCATAGCCTGGCGCACTTCGTCCGGGTTACGCAGTTTTCCGGCGATGCCTAATTTGACATCGCCACGCTCTAATTCGCTGAAATAAGACAGCAGACTGCGACCTTTATAGTCCTCGTCTTCAGGTTCTTTAAAAGAGTCCCATAGCGACATATCAAGAAAATCTATCTTGCCGTCGGCAAGAACGCGTTTTGCAACTTCAATAATATCGGCCAGGTGTAGGTCAAAGCGCTCTGGTGATAGGCGCAGGCCTAGCAGAAAATCACCTGGGCAGCGTTCACGGATACCTTCGATAATTTGCATGATCGGACGCATACGGTTTTCGATACTGCCGCCATATTGGTCTTGTCGCTGATTAATGATTGCGCTAAGAAATTGGGCGAGAATATAGCCGTGAGCGCCATGAATTTCGACACCATCAAAGCCGGCTTTTACGGCCCTTTCGGCTGCGCAGATAAAATCTTCCACCAGCTGCTCTACCGCCTCGGTGCTCAGAGCCACAGCGCCCGTTGCTGCATTGTCGGATGGGCATACAGGTGATTCGCCAATAAGCGCTTCTGGAGAGCGCATACCGGCGTGATGCAGTTGCACTACCGATAGGCTTTGCTCACTATTAATCGCACTAGCGAGTCGCGTAAGACCTTCAATATGTTGATCACCAAAAATGCCCAGCTGCCCGGGAAAACCTTGGCCTATAGATTGAACATGGGCCGCGCAGGTCATTGTTAGGCCAAACCCACCTTGGGCGCGCATGGTCAACCATCGGTATTCATCATCTGATAATGTCCCATCGGTATGGCTTTGGGTATTGGTGAGGGGAGCCAACACAAAACGATTTTTCATGCTGGCGCCGCATTTAAAATTAATGGACTTAAATAGGTTACTCATTGTTTTGTCTCGAATAATTGTTAGCTAGGCCGCCAAAGAAATCGGTAAGTAAAGACATGCTGCTTACTATATTTAGCGATCTGCGAATAGTACTTATGAGGTTTGTTGGAGTCAACTTTCCTAAGTGTCGGCAAATCTATTTACCATCTAAACTAATCCTCAAACCGGTAGCGCCGATACCCATGCTAACAAGGTTGTCGTTATCCCTTTATATCAATTACTTAGCGCCCACATCGCTGGGAAATATGAACTCATAAGATTTTTTTTACAAATATTGGAATGGGTGTCTAGCTTAAATTTAGTCAGTTTAAATCAAAATTGATCGCCAACCGGCGTATATTTAGCCTTGCCGAGACGACGGCAATGGTGAGGGCCTGCAGGGGCTATCTTAGAGAAGAGGGCACGCTAATTCTTAGTGACCAGAAAACAGCTCGTCCTTCTTACTCCAACGCTCATTCAACCACCCTTCAATATCTTCTATATCAGTCAGCTGATAATGCTCGAGCGTGATCGTGATCTTCTTAGGGTCGCCATGTAGGCAGTCCCATATACGTACATTTTGTTGGTGGTAATCGATTGTTATATCGATCAACGGTGTGTCTGGGGCGGCGTGTTTCTGAATCATTTTGAGGCCGCCTGATTTAGGCTTTAGCAGGTGTTGATAGGGCGAATTTTGGGCTATTTTTTTCTGCTCGGTGAATCGTGTTCCTTCAGGGAAGACAAGCAGCGCGCCTGATTCGTTTCCGTGGTTTTTAGAAGCTTTTTGTATTAATGAGAAGTCACTTGTCCCGGTGCTGTTCTTTTTACCTCTGTGCAACCTTGGGAAGTTGAGTGCTAGGCAGATCCAACCAATAATGGGTACCCATACCAATTCGCGTTTAATCAAAAATTTAATAATCGGGCCATTGCCGGTAATCACTTCTTGTACTAGGGGTATATCGAACCACGATTGGTGGTTGCATATAACCACTGGGGTCTTGTGAGTATTAGCTTCGCCCTTGATCACCAACTCGATACCAACCACCTGCTGCATCCAAAAGCTGTCTACTTTGACTGCGATGCGATAGATATGGTCAACAATAAAGAAGCACGCGCGTGAAACAGCAGGGATCGGAATTAACCAGCTAATAATTGAAACAGGAACCAGTGCTATAACACCGATTAACAGGTTGACGACTACCCAGAGAGCCGATAGTAGGCTGACGATGTGATTCATAAAAAAGCTACCTCTCTCTGCCTGTGGCCAACTTTGGGGCACTTAAAGCAATTTATTTATCTCGCGACCAAAGCCAGTAACGTATTTATTCAGTTGGACAATACCTTCATTTGATATTTCTGGACTAAGTGCACACTCCCAACAAAACGCAGTCCCGCGCTTTTCGACCGATAATAGCCTGACTGTATGCATTATCAAGATAAACAATACGGTAGTCTGCTTTAAATGGTCAAACGAACTGCACTACTCTGCTTATCCACAACAAGCCCTTTAGCATATAGGCCTTCAACGGTCCTTCAAATCCACCGACGGTAAAGGCAAAGTGGTCGGCTTTCATTCAATGCATAATGTTCAACTACATTGTGCTCGTTTGGTTCCAAGAAAGTTAGGATAGTAGCGATTACATACCAAATTCCGTTAAATTATTGCCGAGCTACGGAGTCGACTATCTTCATCGACATTAGTGTTGCGCAACCAGCGACGATTGGCAATGCAATAAGTAGGGCAATTAGCCTAATTTCTTTAACATTGTTTATCTCTATGGTTGCTCTTGCAACTAGGGTGCTAAATTTACCAAAATCAGAAGAAACTTCATTTCCTTCGCAAAGTAGGCGCTGGCCTTTTTTAATATCTCCTTTTCAATGCGAAGTTTTTTGACTTC
>JBNMPW010000173.1:0-5834 GCA_051277205.1 Oceanicoccus sp.
AGTACACAACCACTCCAGAACTACTCCAGAACTACTCCATAGTCAGCGAAAATCATTAGACAGCCTGTGTTATGATTACGGCCATTCCGCCACCATCTTTGACCATTCCTTTAACCACGGCCCGAGGACCCCAGACCGCATGCTCGTTAACGCTAAAGCCCATACCACGCTTCACTATGACCCTCTGCAGCAATGGGTTGAGATCATCGATCAAACGCTTCTTCCCCACCGCTTTGCCACCATCACACTGCAGACACTGCCAGACTTTTGCAACGCTATCAGCGTCATGCAAGTCCGTGGCGCGCCGTTAATTGGCGCTACAGCTGCCTTCGGTCTAGCGTTGGCGTTAGAGGTCGACCCATCAAGCAGCCATGAAGCCGATGCCGCTGCACAATTACTCGCCACCCGCCCTACCGCTATCAATTTACGCTGGGCCCTAGATCGCGTTCGAGCCAGTATCAGCAATGTCGACACAGCAAAC
The DNA here is from genome assembly GCA_051277205.1 of Oceanicoccus sp. GTDB lineage: Bacteria > Pseudomonadota > Gammaproteobacteria > Pseudomonadales > Dasaniaceae > Oceanicoccus. Next base: position 482 of record JBNMPW010000173.1, read on the forward strand.
AAAGCAACTATCGCACTGCAAACGGCTGAGGCAATCCGTGCCGAGGATATCGCTTTTTGTGAAGCCATCGGCGAGCATGGCCTCACGCTATTACGCCAACTCAAGCCAAAGCAGCAGCGCTTGAATATTCTCACCCACTGCAACGCCGGTTGGTTGGCCACCATCGACTGGGGCACAGCTTTGGCACCTATCTATAAAGCGCATCAGGCAGGCATAGATGTCCACGTATGGGTAGATGAAACCCGGCCACGCAATCAGGGTGCCAGTCTTACCGCCTGGGAATTACAACAACAAGGTATCGCCCATACCGTCATCGCCGATAATACCGGCGGCCACTTAATGCAGCAGGGCTTAGTCGACGTTTGTCTTATAGGCAGTGATCGCACCACCGCCAGCGGCGATGTTTGCAACAAAATTGGCAGTTATCTAAAAGCTTTGGCGGCCAAAGACAACGGTATACCCTTTTATGTGGCACTACCCAGTTCCAGCATCGACTGGGACATCGATGACGGCTTACGCCAAATCCCCATTGAACAACGCTCGGCCAGAGAGCTAACGCACATCCAAGGCTTAGATAGCGATGGCGAAATTCGTGAAGTGCAGCTATTCGCCAACTCCCCCGCCGCCAACTATGCTTTCGATGTCACCCCTGCAGTATTGGTCAGTGGCCTCATTACCGAGCGCGGAATTTTTGCGGCAACACCCGCAAGTCTTGGGCAATTAAAACAACAGCTTTTGGAAGCCTAAAGCGCCATGCATGAAAAAAATTTACGACAACAGCTGATCGACCAAGCGCAGCAACTTAATAACAGCGGTCTTTCCATTGGCAAGTCAGGCAATATCAGCGTGCGTTGTGATCAGGGGCTATTGATTACCCCCACCGGTATGGACTATGCAAAGCTGCAGCCTGAAGATATTGTGCTGCTGTCCTTAGAAGGTGAGCTTTTAACCAACAAAAAGACAATCAAAAGCCAAGCACGACTGCCCTCCAGCGAATGGCACTTTCATTGTGGAATCTATCAAACGCGGATCGATGTTAATGCAGTGGTTCATGCTCACCCTACCTATTGCAGTGCCTTGGCATGTACTGGCCGCGAGATCCCAGCCTTTCACTATATGGTGGCAGTCGCCGGCGGCGATAATATACCGCTAGCCCCTTATGCGATTTTTGGCAGCGAAGAGTTATCAATGCATGCTTGCCACGCCCTACAACAGCGACAAGCTTGCCTGTTAGCCAATCACGGTATGATCGCTGTCGGCGTAAAGCTTGATAGCGCCTTTAATTTAGCTTTAGAGATTGAAGGCTTGGCACAACAATATTGCGAGGCGCTAAAACTGGGTGACGTAGTGGTTTTATCGACTACAGAAATGCAACAAGTGTTAGCCAAATTTAAAGATTATGGACAACGGCTTTAACACCGGTATTCAATGACCACCGCTATCGATATTTACTAAAAGGGCAAAACGAATGGCGTCAGCAATATTAATATGCGCAGTGTTGATTTTTGCAATGCGCGGCATGTTCCTTGGCCTATCGGGTGTTATCGGCCGACTGGTCGGCTTCATTGCCGCTTATCTAGTAGCCTTTTTCTTTCGACTATCGCTGGCCGAATTTATCAGCAGCAATATCGATATACGCCTGCCGCTGATTGCCCTGCAAATGATCAGTGGCTTTCTACTATTCGTCGGTACCCTGTTTGTCGCCAGCTTATTGGTGTCTTCGTTGCTGCAATTATGTGGCCGCCTGATACCAGGTCTAAAAGCCATTCTTGATAACGACGCCCTAGCAGGTAAAATTGCCGGCGCTAGCATCAACGGTACGCTTGCCGCCTTTGTCGTATTATTAGGTATCTGGGGCTTTGGCAAAGTCAGTAACAGCGCCAATCAGGACGATCCATTGCAACAGTTTGCCAATCGCGTTGGTGAAACCGTGTTTGCAGGGATACAAAGTAATGATAACTTTTCATTACAGACACTGCGCCAAACCTATAGCAGTAGCTTTATCCAATCTAATAATGGCAGCAGTAACGCCACTGCAAACAGCCCTAAACGGCAACCTCAATATCGCACAGGCAGCGCTGAAATTATTAGTAGCAACGACCCCAGCAAAGTTTTGCGTATCGAAAGCGTAAATGAAATCAGACCTATAACCCAGCAACCCGAGCCTAAGCTCGATATTGCACAATTGATAGAAATGGCGCCGATGGACGGTTCATTAATGGAGAGTCAGCAAGTAAAAGACTTGCTTAATAACCCAGAGATCCGGAAAATGGCGTTAGAGCAAATTCAAAAAAACCCTGAAAAATTGCAGCAAATATTAAACAATCCGCAGCTAAGAGAGCTATTTGAAACATTATCGAGTAAATAAATGACGGCCACTAATAAATGGCCTCTTAGAAACAATATTGAGATTTTTTATATTGAGCAGGCTAAAAAAAACCGGTCATACTAGAAAATTCAGTACCCCGTTAAACCTATAAAAAGAAGAGCAACATGACAAAACTAGACAATCTTTTCGCCAAAAATAAGAGCTGGGCCGAAGGAGTTAAACAAGAAGACCCCGAGTTTTTTGGGCGTCTAGCAAAACAACAAAAACCAAAATATTTATGGATAGGCTGCTCCGACAGTCGCGTGCCCGCCAATCAGATTACCGGTTTGATGCCAGGTGAAGTTTTTGTTCATCGCAATATTGCTAATGTCGTTAGCCGCACAGACCTCAATTGCTTATCAGTGGTGCAATACGCAGTAGAAGTTCTTAAAGTTAAGCATATTATTATTTGCGGCCACTATGGCTGCGGCGGTGTCACCGCTTCAATTGATGGCCAACAACACGGCTTAATCGATAACTGGTTACAGTATTTAGTTAATGTGTATCGCCTCAACCGCAACAAACTCGATAGCATTGAAGATCCCAAGCAAAAGCTCGATCGCCTATGCGAACTCAATGTAGTGGAAGGTGTTTATAATATCTCTCAAACTGCCATCGTTAAAAGCGCCTGGGATGCTGGCCAAGATTTGAGCGTTCACGGTATTGTCTACGATATCAAAGATGGTATTTTAAAAGATCTGGATGTCACGGTTGATGGCCCCAGCTCTAGTATTATCGGTTAACAGCGCTAACATAGGTGCTGGGAAGCAAAGCTATTCTATGAAATGATTAGTACTCGCCAATTGGGACTTAACATATTATGCATATCTGGGTGGACGCTGACGCTTGTCCTAACATCATTAAAGACATTCTCTACCGTGCGGCAAATCGCACCGGTCTGCCGCTAACCTTGGTTGCCAATCAATACCTGAAAGTACCAGCGGCGCCAAATATAAAGACAGTACAAGTCGAAGCGGGGTTTGATGTCGCCGATAATCATATTGCCCAAGCGGCAAACCCTGGCGACCTCGTTGTCACGGCTGACATCCCTCTAGCCGCTGATATTGTTGCCAAAGGCGCATTTGGAATAAACCCGCGGGGGATGCTCTATAACGCTAACAACATTAAGCAAGCATTAGGTATGCGCAATTTCATGGAAGAAATGCGCAACACCGGGCAAGCCAGCGGCGGACCACCACCATTGGACGCAAAAGACAAACAGGCTTTTGCTAATACCTTGGATAAACTATTGGCAAAAGCCACTATAAAAAAAAGCTCATAGTCGTAAAAATTACGGCTCTACCAGACCATCTCACGGCCCGTTCTTCACGTATAAAACGCTAAGGCCGATAAAAATGCTGTCAAAAACTCTCACCCTTTAAATATTGGTCCAAATTTTTTAATATCAAGCCCTGTAGAAATTTATTTAATTTTTTAATGGATCAGCCTTGTTTAATAAAAAATCGCCCCTATTTTAATCCTGACAATTGAATTTATATTTCCAGGAGAACAACATGAACAGCTACCAACGAAATAAACTTCTATCTTTAGATAATTTTTTCAATGGCTTTTATGCGCCATTAAAAACGTCCGAAGTAAGTAAGGCACAAACCAGCAATAATGTTTTTTCACCCCGCGTCGACATCGATGAACTGGCAGACAGCTATCAGTTAATTGCTGAGTTACCGGGTATCAGCAAAGAAGATATCGCCATTACCGTTGCGGATGAAACACTTACTATTAAAGCCTGCAACAAACGCGAGCAGCCAATTAAAGATAAGGAGAACAACGAACAGACAGCAACTCGGTCTGTGCGCCAAGAACGTCGCTTCGGCAACTATGTACGCAGCTTTAATCTGGGCAGCAACGTTGAGCAAGGCGAAATTAACGCCAGCTTTAAAGACGGTTTATTGATCCTGACAGTACCTAAGGTAAAAGAAGCGGCGCCGACTCAACGGCAGATTGAAATTCATTAAGGGTGAGCATCACCGCCGTGGCACAAGGCCTGCCACGGTTGTTGTGCCAGACAGACACAAACGGATGATTTCGCGTATAATCGCCGGCTTTCAATAGCAGCAAAGCGGAATACACTATGTTTAACATCAATCAATACTTTGAAGGTAAGGTTGCCTCAATCGCCTTTAATAGCGAAACACTGCCAGCAACTGTGGGCGTTATGGCGGCCGGTGATTATGAATTTGGGACAACGCAGAAAGAGACTATGACAGTAGTCAGCGGCGCGCTAACCGTAAAACTACCCGGCAGTAATGACTGGCAAACCTTTGCGACTGGTGAGCACTTTATTGTTGACGCCGACGAATCATTTCAGTTACAAGTCGCGTCTGAAACCGCTTATTTGTGCACTTACGAATAGATCTTTACGTTAAGTAAGCAGGCTCAAAAAAAGATCAAAAAAAACGGGATTAAAACCAAGCTTCACGTTCAAAGCTTTGCTTTAACCCCGTTATTTAAACGAACTCACTAGAAGTTGTAAGTACCCCGTAAGTACCAAGAACCGCCTTCATAGTTTGCTGCCGTACGACGTGGGTAAGGTAGACCTACGCCATTACGGTTGGCGTTTGGTGCATTGATATCATCAACGTACTCATCAAAGATATTTGAACCACCCGCAGTGATGTTGAAGTTATCGGTGACATCAAAGCCAATTTCAAGGTCGACATAAATAATACTATCGACTTCGGCACTAGGCGAAACCGGATCATCAATCGTACCGCGCTCATCGTAATGCTCACCGTAATAATTGATACGCGCCATCACACTCCAACGCTCTGCAAAACGCGTCATGGTATTGATTACAAAACGCTGCTCAGGGTAGTTGTTTTCTATATCTTCGATTAAGGAATCACTGACAGGATTAATGCCATTAACCGACGACTGACCCGTCACATCGATCTCGTTGTAGTTGAAGGCAAAACTAGCCGTTGTATCAATGCCAGGCGCCCAATCAAAGGATGAGGTTAACAC
>JBNMPW010000174.1:0-5650 GCA_051277205.1 Oceanicoccus sp.
ATTTAATTGTACACAGTCTTATTGGTGAACCCTTTTCCAATGAACTCGATGAAGCCGTGCACTACCACGTAGAACGATCTATGTTAAGACCACAAGTATTTGAAAATGCGGCTTTTAAAGCTTATATAGAACTACATAAGAATAACGATTGGCAGCATGAGTTACAACACTGGCCCTGCCTGACCGATGAGCTTTCTATCAATTTAGAATTTGCACAAATCTAAAACCCAATGCCTAAAATATAGGGGTGAGTTATGAGTGACTGCAACAACAGCCGATTGACAAGCAATCAATTTGAAACCAGTCTTGCTTTAAAGATGGCGGGGCAAATTCGAAGCCATCAAAAACGCCGCAAATTAAAAGTACAGCGCAATCGTAGTCGCCGCCGTTAGTAATTTACTATCGATTAATGGTCGCGGCGCTTAACACCGGGGTTTGCAGAGGCATCGATGATCTTGACGATTTGTATCTCGTCCTCATGAGCCAGCGTTTCCTCACCTAACCGCGGCTGATTAACTCGTGTGATAATTTCCTCAGCCGTTAATACCTGCGGACCATTATCGGTCATCACATCCTGATAACCACAGCGCACACATTCGCGCATTTGCTCTTCTTTCTCGTTGTTATACATTACTAGCTTATCTAACTCCGCACAACGCGGACAAACCGCTCCGGCAATAAAACGTTTTATCGGTTTTTGCTCGCTCATACAACAGCCTCGGTGCCAGCGGTTTTATTCGCCGACCCACTAACAATACCGCTGTGGCGCAATAGCGCGCCTACCGATGGCGGGCGGCCACGAAAGTTTACAAACAGATCCATCGGTTCGCTAGCACCCCCTTTTTGCAAAATCTCTTCGAGAAAACGACGTCCAGTTTGAGCGTTAAACACACCTTCTTCTTCAAATAATGAAAAGGCATCCGCCGATAATAACTCCGCCCATTTATAGCTGTAATAGCCCGCCGCATAACCACCGGCAAAAATATGACTAAAGCTGTGTTGAAAACGATTATCTGCCGGCACTTGATACACCGATACTTTATCGCGTACTGCCGATAGTATTTGCGCCACCCAGTGCTCGTTATCCGCTTGATAATCTGCATGCATCTTCATATCAAACAAAGCGAGCTCCAGTTGCCGCATCATGAACATACCCGCCTGAAAGTTTTTAGCCGCCAGCATTTTTTCTAACAAACTATCGGGCAATGTCTCACCCGTTTCATAGTGGCCAGAAATCAATTCAATCGCTTGTTTTTCCCAGCACCAGTTTTCTAAAAATTGACTGGGTAATTCTACCGCATCCCAAGCCACACCATTAATACCTGACACCGCAGCGCATTCTATTTCCGTCAGCATATGGTGTAAGCCGTGACCGAACTCATGGAATAAAGTGGTGACTTCATTGTGGGTTAACAGTGAGGGTGTTTGCGCCGTTGGTGCAGAAAAATTGCAGGTTAGAAATGCCACCGGCAATTGCGTTTGACCATCATTCAAACGCCGTCGCACGCGGCAATCAGCCATCCAAGCACCGCCGCGTTTGTGCTCGCGGGCAAATAAATCAAAATAAAATTTGGCGATAGTTTTACCGTCGCGCTGCACATGAAAAAACTGCACATCAGAATGCCAAAGCTCGGCATTGGCACGCTTGAATTCTATACCGAATAAACGGCCAACAATATCGAACATGCCGACGATCACTTTATCGGCCGGAAAGTAGGGGCGCAATTCTTCTTGTGATAGAGCATATTTTTCTAAGCGCAGTTTTTCACTGTAATAAGGGATGTCCCAAGCATTGAGTGTATTAACACCTACACTGGCGGCAAAGGCTTTTAGCTCGGCATAATCTTGTTGCGCCACGGCTAAAGATTTATCCGCCAAGTCATTAAGAAACTGCTCTACCTGTGCTGGCGTTTCCGCCATTTTTGTCACCAGCGAACGTTCGGCATAATTATCAAAGCCCAGCAGGGCGGCAAGTTCAGCACGCAACGCCAATATCTCATTCATCAACTCGCTGTTATCCCACTGCCCGGCATTTGGCCCCTTGTCCGACGCACGAGTGGTATAGGCCTGATACATTTCCTGGCGCAAATCGGCATTGTCGCAATATTGCATCAGCGGTAGATAAGCCGGTATATCTAGGGAGACAAGGTAACCACTTAAGTCTTTATTCTTTGCGGCCTGTTGATAGGCTTGCAAGCTGGATCCCGGTACGCCGCTGAGTGCGCTGACATCCTCAATATGTTTGCTCCAGCCATGACTGGCATCCAACACGTTATTTGAAAATTGGCTGGATAACTCCGCCAGGCGCTGCTTAATTTCGGCAAATCTCTGCTGATCTTGTTCCGCCAAGGCAATGCCCGATAAACTAAAGTCGCGCAAGGCATTGTCCACTGCTTTGCGCTGAGCGCGGTCAAGCTGCGAGTAATAGTCACTATTTGCTAGCGCTTTATAGGCATTATACAGCGCTTTATTCTGACCCATTTCAGTGCCGTACTCAGTGAGTTTAGGCAGGCAGGCGTTATAGACATCGCGCAATTGATCTGAGTTTTTCACCCCGTTTAAATGACTCACAGGTGACCAAAGCTGCGACAGCTCATCATCCCATTGCTCCATATTGAATAAAAAGTCTTCGACAGAAGCTTGGTCTGTAAAGGCAACCTGGTTTTCTAACAACACGGCTATTCGCTGGCGATTGCTGGCCAATAGCTGATCCAAAGCCGGCTCGATGTGCTCGGGCAAAATGGCAGTGAAAGCGGGTAGGCTATGTTGTTCAGATATTTGATCGAGTAAAGGATTGGTCACATTGGCACCTCAAAATTGGGCTGCCAGTTTAATCGAAATTGGGCCACTAGCGAAAGGCCTGCTTTTTGCCTAATAGTGACGCGGCACAGTCCGGGGTCAGATCAAGAATTTCACGCCGTTTGTTAAAATTTGGTCTGACCCAGCATTGTGCCGCAGTGGGATCTACTTTAGCGGGCCCCGCCAATTACTGGACGTATTCGCCCACGCTCAAAACAACGCTAAATTATCGCACCAGCTTTCGTCCACCCGCATCATTTTTGGTAGGGCTAAATCTTGAAAAAACAGACTGAAATCGTCGGCGAGGTAGACTCTCTCCAGCACAAACTGAGCGCGAGGCTTAATCTCATTGCCGCCAATACGACCGCGCATGCCCCAGGCTACAATCAGCTCATCGCAACTATAGTCTGCCGAGGCGGGACGATCGGCATAAGCAACATCGCGATCGATATCGAATAAATACTTCATCATCGATTCAGAAAATAACATCGCGACATCTTCATAGCGGCTGCTATAGGCATAATCATCATTTGCGCCGTCGGCGACAAACGCCTGACCCACTTGCAACGCGGTTACTCCCTTTTGCGCACTACTGGCTACTTCGCCTTTATACATTACCGCAGCCAAACCTTTTAACTGCTCTGACTCTAAGGGCAAGGCCTGCTCTAGCTGGGTTGAAATACGATCGCCGGATAACTGCTGCAAAGCTTGGTAAACCGTTAACGCAGGGTCGAGATAAGGCGTTTGTGATGGCGGAAAAAAATCATTGGCGTGCATCAATTCATGTAACAGTAGGCGGGCAACATTTAGCCGAATATCCCCCAACTCGCGTTCTTCATCATCGCTCAGCGAATAAGACTCCCACGCCCTATTGAAACCGTCAATATGACGCGCCAATGAAATAAATGACAGCTCATCATCAAAGCTACTGCGATAATCAGGTTGCTGATCAATCACCGCTTTCTCGGTATTGGTCAACCATAGGTACTGCGCGTCTAAAAAGATGGTCGATATTTCTGGTTGATAATAAGCAGGGCGAATATCATCATCAACCACGATGGCGGTAACAGCGCCGAATAAACGCAGCAGTTCATCTGGCATGGTGGCCAATACTTGTTCTAAGCGCTGGCCCATCCACGGGTGAGAGACCACCACTCGCGACATGATCTGATCAACCGACGGCACTTCTGCTTCATCTATCAATAGCGGCAAATCAGTTAATGAACAATAATCACTGGGAGTTGTTGCTTTAACGCAGGCCGATAAAATACCTGCGAAGGGTGCGCTGCTGCGGTAGGCGGAAATATTAGACAGTTCATTTTCGCTGGCCACTTTGGCGCTGGTTGGCGAACTACCACCTCCGCCACAGGCTTGCAGAAGAGCCAGTACTAGCAGTATTAAAACCCCTCTATCTATTGCCATGTTCTATTACCTTTCATTGTCGTTTCTTACATACGTGAAAAGGTCTACTGCACCAAAAATAATATGACGCCGCCGATAACAGTGGTTTTAAGAAATTGAGCCTGTTTTGCTCCGTTGTAATAATTTCTATCGATATGTTGGCCAGCTCGGCGCTGACAATGTTTTCAAGCGTTCTATTTTATACACCGCCGCGTAGGGCTTTGATAACAGTATATGCCGCTGAAACACACTTAGCTCAATACCACTGCGCAATAAAGTAAATGGCCCGCTGAGTTGGTCGGCAACTAATAGCTTATAAAAACCGGGTAATAATACCGGTGAGGTCAATCGCAAGCCGTCGCTTACGGGAGCTATATAATAGTTCGCATAAGGCTTGGCTAATGGCTCACCGATAAACACACCTTGGCCGGGCATGACGACAGATTTCCAATAGGCCTCTAGCAAAGAGGCGCCTTGTAAATAACGGTTAATCGCCACTAAGGGGTTTGGAAACTTGGTCAATAAATTACAAGGCTCAACTACCGTACCATAGCTGCCAGTGGCGCCGGCTTCTAACCAGCGCAGTGCGCTCATTTGCCGACTATCCGTTAATTGGCCGCCGGTTGACGTTAAATGGTCGGCCATGGCACCGGGCATATAGCGATTGCTCTCTATATCTGGCACTCGTATCGCGCCAGTAAAATAAAACATCACATCTTGGCGCTGCTGAATAGATTTCGCTTGCAGCCGCTTGACCTGAATTTGTGAGCCCAGTTGATCAGCCACTCGAGGAAAATACGCTTTTCTGACACTGCGATTTTTATCCGGTGTCTCTACCAAATACGCTGTCGGCGCCAAATCTTTAAAAGCATTACCATCGGCGGCGACACCCCGATCAATTAACGCTTTTGCCTGCGCAAAATTTTCCGCCGCCAATAACATGGTGGGGCGAATAGCAAAATCCTGATAGGGCTGCAAAGAATTAGAGTCCGCGTAAAAAGAAGGCGCAGTTGCCTTACACCCGCTGGCACAATATTTTTTATCATAGCCAAAAGCAAAGGCGGCACTGATCGACATACAACCTACCCGATAGGGCGCCGCCCAAGTCAAAACATAAGCCTGCACACTCGTTGGCGTTTGCTGTTCGACCCGCTTTATTAAACGGGCAAATAAGACCGGTGACATTACGCTAGCACCGACATCAAATTCAATGCTAATAATATTTTCGGCGGGGATCTGTCGCTGCTGTTGATAGTAATTGGCAATTTTTATACTTAACGGATCACGGCTATTCACCACCACCGCTAAATCGCTGGCAACCAAGCCTGAACGGGGCAAAATCACCTGCGGCGCTTGTGCCAACGCTAAAGCGGTATAAACGATCAGTAAGAGACCGACAAAAAATTTATTAACCATCTGCTGTTTCGCCATGCTCTGTTAACAATTACAA
>JBNMPW010000175.1:0-5525 GCA_051277205.1 Oceanicoccus sp.
TATCGGGGGCATACTTGGCAAGGGTATTGATGACGCGCTCGGTCAATGTCGCTTTCGCCTCTTCGTTCCAGCCACCTTTTAGCTCATTAGGTACATACATTACATGGGCGGAAAGCACATGCTGGCCCTCCGGTGCCTGTGAGGCATCATGCAAACTAGGTATAACAATTTCCATCACCGGCTGCTCAGGCAGACCGCCATATTTGGCATCGTCATAAGCAAATTCTATAGAATCCAGTTCTGGAGCAATAATCATCCGGCCATCGGGCTGGTCCAAACCAGTAAACTTAGGTACGCCATTTAAGGCTAAATGTAACTTGGCTACGTAACCATCACTGCGCAGTCGGTTAATGCGGTTAGTAAATTCAATCTCAAGATTTTCAGCACCTAACAAATCGAAAAAAGTGCGTTTAGGATCGGCAGCAGAAATCACTCTGTCGGCAGTAATTTTTTCACCGTTTTCTAACGTCACACCACTGGCTTTCAAACCACCTAAGCCATCACAAAGACTTTCATCCACGGCGGTAGTAATCCGAGCAACCGGACTGTTAGTTTTTACTTCTGCACCGGCCGCGATAGCACAAGAATAAATTGCTTTCACCAAGCCCTCAATACCACCGACAGGAATTGCATGAGCACCGGAGTACTTACCGCTCATCTGGTAGAGCAACGCCAATATGGTGGCGTTAGGGGAACGGGGTGCCATTTTGGAACCGATCAAACCATCCCAGCTTAAGGTCGCTTTAAGAATTTCGCTGTCGAAATTTTCATCCATCAAATCACGAGCGGGTAGCGTCGCTATACGCATAAATTCGCCCATATCGGCCTTACCCAGTAGCCGCAACTTTAAACCCAATTGAGCAAAGGTCATTAATTCGGGCAGAGTATTGTTACCAATACGTGGCATGGTCTTTAACCAAAAAGGTTTTAACAGATTTACAAAACGCTGGATAAAACCCCGGTAGTCACCATAATTACTGGCATCATCAGCGCTAACACCGCTAACGGTATTGCCCTTAATGACCACATGCTCTCCAGCGCTATTTAAGCCGATCGTGGCCATAGGCTTCGCCGTATAATCAAATCCGTAGCTGGCTAGATTAAGCTCTTGCGCAACTTTGGCGGAAAAATGGCTGATGGAATGGGCAACGCTGGCTTTAAAACCTGGGTGGAATTCACGGGTGGCAGCTAATCCTCCAACGATGTCTGAAGCTTCAAGCACCAGCACACGCTGGCCATTTTTTGCTAAATAAGCTGCACAGATCAGGCCGTTATGGCCCGCTCCGATAATTATGGTGTCGTAGTTCTGCAAAAGTAACTCGCTAATTGTTGAGTATGTTATTTATAGTTTCTGTATAGGGTGTCCATAGCTTATTCAGGGCTATGGATTAGAGCTTCCGGCCCTATACGCATGAAACAGCATTTGTTACGGATTAATCACGCCAATATCAGATTGGGGGCTTCCCTCAGCCTCATTAATCTCTTCACGCCATTTAGCCATATTCATTTCAATGGCTGCAAAACCAGTAATCCAAACAAACTCATCCCATGCATACATATAATGTCCGCGGTATATCCAATAGCCCGCTGCTGCCCAGAGCAAACCATAAAGCAGCAGTTTGCTGTAGGTTAAGCCGGTAATCCAACCCCCTTTGGCGATACCCCGATCCTGTAATCTTACATTTAACTCAATGGTAAATAAGATCAATAGCCAAGTAATCGCCTCAAACAAATCAATCCAAATAAGTTGCTTTTCAATCGCCAACCCCTCGCTACTGGTCACCACTAGAAAGTCTGGTGGTTCGATCAAAAACAACTCAGAAGGCGTGGTCAGTGTTGCGCAGTTAATGGTATCCAATTCGGTATATTCGAGATTGTACGTAAAAGACAAGTCTTGTTCGGATAAGGCGCAGAGGTCCGTAACGCCTTCAACGGCCTCAACCTTAGACAGATCATAAGCACTATTACTGTAAGCAAACAAGGTGTGTATTAGAAAGCCATAACAGAGAAAACGGATGCCATGCATTAACATGACCCTGCGCGGCGTAAAAGCATCATCAGACAAAGCGTAGGTTTCTAGCTCAAAGATAAATAACAACATAAACCAGGCAGCTATATCAATTGTGGTAGCAAAGGCGCTGGTCCAATCAAACAAGCTACTGCCGAGCCCTAAGGTATGTTGAGCAATAGACAGGTCTTCAATAATATATAAACCAAAATTAATCACTAAGAGGGTATAAACCACCAGTTTAATCAGCTGTAGCGGATTAAACTTTGACGATTTAGCACTGACTGTTGCTTGATTCATAACGGTTCCTTACAAATAACGACAGGATTGATTATTAATTCAACCATCTTTTCTGCCACCCAGATAAGTGACTGAAATTTTAGCAACACTGCTTTCTGCTACCGCCAGTGAGCCACTCCAGCTAACAAACCCCACCATCAGTAATAAAGGGCGGGCACTGTAGCCCCGGCTATTACTCACTAATTACATGTTGTTATCTCTATTTAATTAATCAGGTTCTTTTACATATTGGGGTAAATCGTCAGTAATAGTATGCCAAGGGGCTTTTGAACCTACAAAAATATGGTAACCCGGTGGCAGTGATGGATCACCGTCAACAGCACCCATTGATAAATACAAAGACTCTGGCTCGGAATCAAGATAAATCAAAATATTAGAACCACAGACTCGACAAAACTGTCGTTCATGAGATTCTGAGGACTTGAAGCTGGCAATATCTTCTTTACCGGACAAAAGCTTAAAACCGTTGCGATAAACACCGGCAAAAGAGGCATAAGCTGCACCATGCATTCGTCGACACTGACTGCAATGGCAATGACTAAAATCAGTTATCTCTCCAGTGGCCTCAAAATGGATACTGCCGCATTCACATCGTCCTGTAATCATCATAAAGCTCCTGTATTAATACATGAGTTATAGACATAACTCAGTAACGCTCTGGGGGTGTGGCCGAGCGGCGTGGATGACTCCAAAAAGGTTTATCCGAAGCAGTACAACGAGCCCATTTTGCCCGCCACGCTAATTCTTTCTGATAGAAAATTTCGGTCCATAATTCAGCGGGGGGTTTACCGTTAGCATATTCAATATCAGCTAAGGCTAAGTTAGCTTTTAAAATCGGCGACCAAATTTGGACGATGATCGCGCCAGTATTATTGCCATTTTTGGCGTCATAAATAAATGCATCAGCGGGTGGTTTATTACCTTCCACTGACAATTTAACCAAACGGCGCTGAATAGGTAATGTCTGTTCTTTCAATAGCGCTTTTTTACCCGTGAAATGTCCCTTATCAAAATTGACGACCCAGCCTAAGCCTACCTCAAATGGAGAGCGGTCATGCCCGGCTCTAATCGTGGTTTCGGCAGTATTGAAATCATCGCCAGGCATAATAAAGCCCGCCTCAATACGTACCATTTCTAAGGCTTCCAAACCAATACAGCGAATATCATAAAGGCCTCGCTCTTTGACGCTGAACACACTGTCCCACATAGATAAGGCATTAGAAGGATCAACCCATAGCTCGTAACCAAGATCGCCGGTATAACCCGTACGGGATACTGTTACGTCAATACCGTTACAGGAAGTATGCAGAATGCCAAATGGCTTTAAGCTATCAAGCCCAGCAAAACCGGCTGCTGTTAATACCGAATAAGCAGTAGGCCCCTGTAGTGATAGGGCCGCCACTTCGTGGGTTTCTTCAGTAATGGTGACATCCATACCCAGACTAGAAATAAGCAACCAATCCAATTGATGATGTTGGGAACAGAGGCGGTATTCACCTTGATATAAATGAAAAATAGTGCCGTCATCCAGCACCTTGCCTTCATCGTTGCACCACACTACATAAGTCACACGGCCCGGTTTTATGTTGGAAATATCACGAGTGACCAAACGGTTAAGAAACTTAAGCGCATCGGGACCGGTGATACGGTATTTTTCCATCGGCGTCAGATCCATCACACTGCAGGAACTGCGGATGGCAAAATATTCTGCCGATAAAGAATCGTAAACCCGAGCCGTCTGATAACCATTCCAGGGAGACCAACTTTTAAGCTGACTTTCCTGCTCTATGCGATCATAAAAAGGCGAGTGCCGCAACACCTCTTTAAAGTTATGGGCTGGAGCTTGCTGATTAACGTGAGACATGATCTATGACCTCCCCAGATCGATAATTCGTTGCGCCGCATTGCGACCGGGAATACCGGTAATACCGCCACCGGGATGAGCGGCTGCGCCACAGAGGAATAAGCCATTAATAGGGGTGTCGTATTGTGCAGTGCCATGAACGGGCCGCATCATAAACGACTGATCAATAGCCAGCTCACCATGGTGCCAATGCCCACCTGTCACATGGTATTGTTCTTCTATATCCACTGGCGTTAATAACTCTTGGGCAACAATGGTGTTAGCAAAACCCGGTGCATACTGTTCAAGTACGCCAATCACTGTACCGACGAAGGCTTTGCGTTGCTGCTCATCCCACCCCTGTTTTAATGCATAGGGCGCAAAGGAGGCCGACACTGACATAACATGATGTTCGGCCGGTGCCAGTGATGGATCAACAATACTGGGCAGCGTTATTTCTAAAATGGGTTGTTGAGAATATTCGCCGTATTTAGCATGATTAAAGGCATGCTCCACATAACGCAAATCTGGGGCCACTAACAAGCGCTGCCCCAATTGATCTATTGATAAACCGTTGATGGCGGGCAGTGCGTTTAACCCAAAATGCAGCTTGGCCACATTTCCATTAGTGCGGGTTTTATGGATACGATGGACAAACATGGCATCCAACTCTGCAACATCCATTAATTCTAAAAAGGTGGTTTTGGCATCGGCATTGGATATGACCAAAGCCGCATTAATCTGCTCGCCAGATGCCAATTTTACGCCACTGGCTCTTCCCTCGCTAACGAGAATTTCCTGCACCTTAGCCTCGGTGCGAACCGTAACACCTCGGTTTTTAGCGTCTGCCAACAGCGCCTTTGCTACCTGTCCCATTCCTCCTGGGGGGAGACTAGGCTGACTGTGGGTTTCGCCCCAGAGTCGATGCAAATACGTTAATACGGTAGTCGGTGTTCGCGGCCCCATATGCTGCCCCATAACCGCATCGGCAGCGATGGCGCCTTTGATTCTCGGGTCATCGAAGACATCGTTTAACACATCATAAATATTGATACCCCCTACCCGGAAAAACTCACTCATGGCATCGGCGCCTAAGCCAAAGCGTAACTTCCAACCCAGTTTAGCGAGGGTGAACTTATCTTTTTTATCCATGTTTTTAAGCCGCGGTGGCTTATTCATCATCAGCGGCTCTAACGCTGAAGCATAGTCACGAAACTCTTGTTTAAAGGCCTTATAGGCGTCGATATCTTTAGCTGAAAGCTCGGCACCCGCAATATCATTTATCCCAAGGGTTAGATGATTTCCCGCCGCATCAAGCGTAATAGTCTCTATCGCCGCACCAGTTTGCAAACCGGAACGCTCTAACCTTAAGTC
>JBNMPW010000176.1:0-5476 GCA_051277205.1 Oceanicoccus sp.
TAAAATCGCCATTGGTATCAAAACTCCATAAAGGCGCTCCGTTATGAGCATCAAAAGCACGTATGTGGCCATCGAGTGATGGCGCAAATACTAAATTGTCAGTGATTGTTACCGCTGCTGATAAACCAGGGTGACAGCTATCAATGGGATCTCCGTTATCATCTGTGCAAATGTCAGGAGCTGGTGTTGCCCATAAACGTTTCCCGGTGGCAATATCATAAGCGTGCAGAGATGGGTTAGGTTTGCCTTTCGGGTTTTGGCCTAGGATTTCAACAACCCTATCACTGATCGGTACGTATAAAACTCCTTTGGCTTCATCGACGCCCATACTGAAATGTATGCCGCCTAATTTTCCACCTGTGCCTGGTTTTTGTTGCCACAATAACTTTCCCTTTTGATCCGGGTCCAAGGCATACACCGCGCCATTTTTTTGTCCAGCCAAAATAATATCTCGGTCATCAATGGTGGCTAAAATAGGCGGTGCGCCAAAGTCGAGGTCTACGCCGCGTTCATTGGGGCAGTTATGGTCTAATGGAGATTCACAGGCTACATTCTAGGCATCTGATGCCAGGAACTTTTGGTGCCAAAGCATTTCCCCCGTGGTTAAATCAAGAGCGATAATAGAGTCGCTGGTGTCTGTGCTTGGAGATGAATAGTTTTCTCCAGTGCCGACATACAGGCGATTACGTTTTATATCGAGAGTGGGTTGTGACCAAACAGGAGCGCCAGAAGGACCATAGTGATCAGGCCAGATTAAATTTTCTTTGGTCACTTTTGGCTCGTCTTTAACCATATAGCTTCGCCACAGTATTTGTCCGTTGGCAGGGTCTAACGCAATCACCGAGCTTCTAAACGTACAGCAGGCATAGAACGGATTTACCGCCCACATAGCCTCCCAGGAAGACACTGGCTGAAAGATCACTCCATTGTGATCAGTCGATGAGCCCGACACCATCGTCTTAGAATGATTGTCAGCTTTTATTCGCCATAACTGTTGGCCGGTAAGCGGATTAAGGCCAAATACTTCACCGCCAGCTGTCCCGAATGTCAGTATATTATTTTTAAGTTTGTTTTTGTCTCTAGTTTTGAAGTCTAAAAAACGTATTGCTGTGCGTACGGTTGTCTCTGCATTAAACCGCCATTTTTCGCAGCCGGTTTCTCGATCCAGTGCGTATACAACACCAGGCTCGTCACCAATAAAGACCGTGTCGGGAGTAATAAAAGGTTGGCTGTGGGGTGTTTTAGTATCAGGTAATGCAAAGACCCATTTTACTTGTAACTTCGATAAATTTTCTGGGGTGATTCCTGCATCGGTTTCACTAATAAATCGGTGATTTTTATTATTGATTCCCCAGCCATTAATATCTGCGGTTAGATTGATAGATGTAGAAGTTTCTGGAGAACATTTATTAGCCAGTGCTCCACTAGAAATAATGAAGAGAAGAACGGCGCTGATAATTTTTGTAGGGTAAAAATTGGTGTGTTTTATCATGGGCAGGATAATTTACCTGTTATTCTAAATTGCAGGTGGAGCAAAAGTAGGATTTCGCAGCAAACGAATGTCTTCAAGCCGAGTGTCTGCAGTGTCACGCCAGGGGTTGCCGCTGGGCGGTAAAATATAAAAAAGATTATCTTTAATCGCCTGTAGTACACGATCAGCTAACACACGTGGAGATAGAGATTCGGCTGTAGCGTCGGTAATGGCTGTCATCGACATAGTCTGCATATCTGTGATGTTTTCTTCTGCAAGGTTAGCGGGGCGATTTCGTGCTGAAGTAGCAATGCCGGTATCAACCAGCTCTGGGCACAAACATGACACATTGATTTGTGGTGCGACCATGGCGAGTTCGTGGAACAGGCATTCACTTAGCGCCAAGGCTGCATGCTTGGTCATATGATAAATGCCGGCAAACGGCAAAGTGCACATCGAGGCCATTGATGATGTGTTGACGATATGGCACTCGTCGCCTTGTGCGATCATCTGCGGCACAAAATTGCGCAGACCATGAATAATTCCCCATTGATTAACTCTGATGAGCCATTCGTAATCGTCTTCTGTTTGCTCCCAAATATGTCCGCCAGTATACACGCCGGCATTATTGCAAAGCACTTGGACGCTACCAAAGCGATCGATGGTTGCCTGGCATAGCGCGGCAACTGATTCGCCAGAGCCAACATCGGTGAGAACGCCGATGGCATGCGCGCCGATTGATTTAACGGACTCAACCGCTGCGTCTAACTTACCTTGCTCAATATCAGCGAGTACAACATTCATGCCTTGCTCTGCGAATACTTTAGCTAATTCAAAACCTATTCCACTCGCGGCGCCTGTAACTACAGCGGTTTTACCATTGAATTCATTCATGTTTTTATCCGAAGTCTGGTTAATAGTTTGTGAGTATCATAAACATCATTAGGTGAATCCTAGTTTTTCATATTTAGCTGTTAGCGGCATGCATTACTTTCCACAAGAGTAGTGGTGAAAATCGTCTAAGCCAATGTAATATTTTTACCTCTGCTCCAGGCCAAATATACCGTTTGCCTTTTGACAGCCCTTTTTCAATATCGTCGATAACAGATTCTGGTTCTAGAAATCGTTTTCTTTCTATCGAATAGGTGACGGTTTTGGGTGAAGAGGTTGCTGTCGCTTGATCGAGTAAAGGCGTGTTTACCAAAGGTGGGCACACCAGCATAAAATGTATATTGCTGTGACGGTTCTCTTCGATCAGGATTTCCATATAGGCGTTGGTCGCCGCTTTTGTTGCGCAGTAAGCACCACATTCGGGGACCAATACGGACCCGCCACTTGAGCCGAAAACAATCACCTCTCCTTTGTTTTGAGCGAGCATGTCTTTCAATACAGCTTTTGTGACATTGACAGTGCCGCCATAATTAATGCTCATTAGGTTATTGATGGTGGCGGTGTCCATATCGGTTAGCTTTCCGGTGGGCATAATTGCTGCGCAATGCACTAGACGATCAATATTGCCTCTCTGCGTTTTAATCTCCTTTAGAACAGACTCTACTTGCTGTTGGTTGCTTACATCGCAGTGAAAAATGCTGATGTTGTTAGTCTGTTGCATTGATTGTAGATTTTCTTCGCTGCAATCTAATACAGCGACATGAGTGCCAGTTGCGGCCATGCGCAGAGCAAAGATACGGCCCATGCCACTGGCGCCGCCAGTCACTACCGCTGTTGAGATTTTTTTATTTTCCGATTTCATTGCTTATCAATTATCAATTTATAAAAGTTTCGGTGCGCTCATACTAAAATTTAAGTGGCCCATGTGCCCAGATAATAATGGTTTTTTGGGTAAGCCCAGACGGCGAAAGGGTTCAGTGAGAGGATGCTTTGAAAGCGTGAGTTTACCACTGCGGTGATACGTTACATCGGTAAATCTTTGAGTTAGATAACCTATATGTGGCGCCCCCTCAAAAATCGAATACACCGGTGAATTGATAGGCTTTGGTGATTTTTTCCCCCGATTAGGAACTCGATAACACAGTAGTTTCTGCCCATCTTTATGCAGTGTAGTGGTGGTGTGGCTGTCGTCGCGATGGTGTTGAATATCTTCTATGGTTTTCGGGTAGCCCCACATTTTAATGCCACATTCGAGCGCCGACTTTTCTGTTACAGGTAAATACCATGTGAACGAAGGTTGATCCCCTCTAAGTATATTAATCCAGGTACTGATATAGGGTATTAGCGACTTGCGCGGAAACGTATTAACAAAGAAGGCGCAGCCAATTTCCTCATAGTTGCCGCATTGTGTCTCGGTGTAGTGTACGCCAGCAAAGCTTAGGATCGCCTTGCCCGGCGCAATCTCCGCTACAGTAAACCCACTATCTGCAATCAATTCATTTGCGACCTGACTGGAAACTACATACATGCCTACGGATGTGCTGCCATCGTGAAATAAAGTTGGGTAACCTAGATCGGCCCCCTCTATATTAAATCGACGATCCGTATGCGGATTATTTGAAAGCATCTAGTATTTTCTCCCACACATTATTATTGCAGCAAAAGCCACTAGCCCCATTTACCATTATCATAGGGCGTGTTCCAGCAATGGGCTAATTTATTTTTTTCAACTTTAAATACTTTAATGTCGCAAAGGTTTTATTTTTCGTCTTTGCGAGAGCTTATTTCCCACGCATAAGCAGGATAAATGCTACATTTTTTAACGATCTAGCACAAACAACCGGATGAGGCAGACGCAGAGGTTTGTCACCGCTCATGCGACTTTCCAGAATCTATTCAATTTGAGCAGGCATCTGGTTGAAGCATGCAGCCGCTGGGCCCAGGTCATAGCCGCATGACGCTGGATCGATGAGACGACGTCACTATTGACAGGTCGCATTGCACCTTTGCGTCGCTTTGCCGGAGTGACCAGTCCGCGCCAGCGATGGTTCGGCGCGAGGACGCCATGATAACGGGTAAGATTGACCCTCGGCTTCGGAGCCAGAGCTGCCAATCGTGACCCGGTGCGCCCGCCATCGGTGGTAAGGGCACCAAGATTCCTACATTTATTCTGAACAAGTTCGACCCACTGATGGACAAAGCCTTCGGTAAAACCGACGAAGGCCTGAGCTTGTTCTCATCCGCCGTCAATTACATCTATGGTGGCGGCGGCGTTGTGACCAACTCTTTCAGCATCGACCTTGAGAACAGCCGTATCTATATGCCGGCTGCGGCGGCACAGACGAAGAAGATGGGACAGCAGGCTAAACAGCGGCATAAGTAGTCACTGATTTGCGGGTAGCGGATTGCGCTGGTGCCACCGGTTGCGATACTCTATATTTTCTGTCCATTAGTGATCAACATATACCATGAGCTTAATGCCACCATATCAATATACAAGGGACATTAAATTATTGTCTTACACGGTGGCTTTACGAGTCTCGGTATATTGGAAGCCTGCAAGGTGGACAATCATTTACTTCCATTTGGTTAAGTAGATAACGTGTATGGCCGTAGTTAACCTACTCAGAAGTGGCTGCCTTTTCGTAACTGTTCTCGCGATGCTGTTATTTGCTATCTGGCATCTCAAGCCTGAACTGGTTCATCAATTGGATGCGGAGCTCAACGCCAGATTTGACGCAGAGATAAAACAGCAAGCCAAAGAGATCGTGCGGCTTTACCAGGCAGGCGATTACGCGGCAACCATGGAGCTAGCTTTGCAAGAACTGCGGCGAATCGACGATGTAAGAAAGTTGCACGTCGTTTACGGCACCAAGCGGGGTATCCTTCTCAAGCTATTTCAATCCAGTGCAAAGCTGGGAGCAGCCAAAATGGAGGTGAGCCTACCGGTTATTGCTGACTGGGCAGCCTCAGATGAGCGCGATGTTGACGCGCTTAAGGCGTACATACACCTGCTGCAGAACATCCCAGGGCGAGAACCAGAACTGCAAGAGGCAATGACCCGGCTGCAGCGCCAATTTCCCGGGATGCCTGCATCACCTGCGCCGGGAATGG
>JBNMPW010000177.1:0-5415 GCA_051277205.1 Oceanicoccus sp.
GAAAGCTCGAACTCAGAATAAAATAAAAAATATCCAACTTTACGGTATTATAAAGAGCAGCTTGTTATATATTCATAATAAATTATTGTCGGTATAACTTAGCTACTAAGGATAAATTTTAGCTAAAAGCATTACTCCTGTAATACCCAGCAAAATTTTACAGGTTAGACTAAAGCTTGCTTCACTTAAGTAGCCTTGTATTCTGTGGCCAAAATAAACACCTATAATAGCTACAGGCAATAAGACTAAATCAAGTAAAAAGAACTCTATCTGCCAAACTTCATTCAAGCTATATGGAATGAGTTTCACTACATTCATAACCGCAAAGAAAACAGCAGCTTGTGCTAACCAGACTTTTTTACTGATCCCTTGGGATAAAAAATAAATACTAATCGGTGGGCCGCCAGCGTGTAATAGCGTACTACTGATACCGGATAGAGTTCCCCAGATGTATGCAGCACCCGGAAGTTTTCCTAATAGAGGTGTCAATTTTTGCCAGCTAGCAAAAAGAATACAAAAAAGTGCGAGTATCCATTGCAGTGAAGTGGATGAGAGTGATCCCATTGCTGAACCGGCGAGTGCAATCCCGACGAATGCTGCAAGAATAATCGATTTAATTTGACTTAGGTTAACAGAAGACCAATACAGGCGAAGGGTTTTCGCATCCATCACAAGCAGTAGCGGCAGCATGATTGCTGCCGCTTCCTGAACAGACATAACTAACGATAACAGAGGTACTGCAACCACGCCGGCACCACCTGCAAAACCTGATTTGGAAATACCAGTGAGTAATACTCCTGTAATTGCTAGTAGCCAAAACAGTAGGCTATCGAGAGCTTCCATACTTAGTTCATCTCTATATCAGGCAAATCAAACCATAGAGCAGTCAGATCGGTCATAGCACTGACATTTAATGTCTCTTTATGGGCGCCAAGTGCATCACCTGCCTTAAAAGAATGATTGTTCACATCAGCAGAACCACTAATAACGTGAAGGTAGCCAGGGCGATTTTGTGTATTAAGCTCTAACTCTTCTCCTGCTTTAAGTTGCAGTCTATAAATACTGGCATCTTGTTGCATCGACAACGAATCATCACGACCATCTGGAGTGACCAGCGGGGTTAACGGTTCTTTTTGTACGACTGTTTTTTGTTCATAACTTGGGGCAACACCCTTTTTATTGGGTTGAATCCATATTTGCAAAAAGTGTAAAGGTTCGCTTTTTGAATGATTAAATTCTGAGTGTGTTACACCCGTGCCTGCGCTCATTCGCTGAATATCGCCTGCTGGGACAATATACTGCTTGCCCATGCTGTCTTTATGCTCAATCGCGCCTTCCAATACATATGAAATAATCTCCATATCTCGATGGCCGTGCGTATCAAAACCGGCACCGGCCTGAACCGTGTCGTCATTGATTACTCGTAGAGCAGATAAGCCCATATGTTTTGGGTCATAATAATGACCAAAAGAGAAAGAATGCTTGCTGTTGAGCCAGCCAAAGTTAGCGCGGCCGCGTTCATTGCTATATCTAAAATAATACATAATGTTCTCCTCATTCGTGAAGTAGCCATATTATCTAAGCAATCGCCGAATAAAAATCTCATATTATGATGTCTATTGTTCCAAAAAATAGAATAAACGAGGAGTTATAGGGTAGCTAAATATCCGAGCTTGGCATTTCTAGCGTCAACAAACGTAGCTCTCCCATAAATTCACGTGTAGCAGGGCCTATCCTATCTTTGTCTAGGTAATTTAGATAAAAGCTGACACTGCGACTAGCACCAGCATTAAGCTTGAGGTGCTTAATAGTTCCATTGGCTAAGGCTTCGGAAATACTGTGCAGAGGTAGCCAGGCATAACCTAAATTTTGTTCGATAAGCTCAATAGACGCACGCATATGGCTTACGCTCCATTGTTGTTCTGCGCCGAGCCAGCCCATATCTGCTTTATTTTGAGTGGCGGAGTCACGGACAACAATTTGTCGATATGATTTCAAATTCACTTCGCTAAGCGCACCACTTTGCTGGTGTAGTGGATGGTCTTTGTGAGCGACGACTACAAACTCAATATAACATAGCTCTTCATTGAGACCGTTTTTCATTGGAAAAGGAGATAAGCCAATATCAGCTTTACCTTCGGCTATGAGTTCGTTGGTGCCAGACAGTACCGTATCAATAATGTCGATATTCACTTGAGGAAAAAGTCCTGATACTTTTTCTAATGCCTGAAAAACAATACATTGGGGAAAGGCACCATCGACGGCAATCCGTAATTTCGTCTCGACGCCTAAGCTTAAATAATCGGCTACCGCTTCAATGCGGCTTACTTCATCAAGCAGGTAATTTGCACGACGTAATAACACCTTACCGATTTCCGTGATAGAGGTTTTACGTCCCTCAACAACTAACAACTTAACATTCAGCGAATCTTCTAGTTTGTTAACCGCATGATGAATGCTGGAGGTACTTTTATGGATTTGACTTGATGCTTGGTTAAAGCCGCCTTCATCGACGACGGTTTTAAACATACGCCATTGTTCCAGGGTAGTTTTCTGCACAGAGTATTCGTCCTATTTTGGCAGTGGTGTGTATTCGTTATCGTCCCCCGGGATTTTAGGGAATCGTTGTTCACGCCAGTCTTCTTTGGCTTGCTCGATACGTTTGCGATCAAAGCTAACAAAATTCCATTCAATAAGGGGAATCTCTGGCCAAGCTTCACCACCCAGCATTAGTAGTCGGCAATAGCTGGTCGATGTCATACACTGCTCGTCTTCTAAAATAATGACATCTCCAGATTGATAGTCTTTCCCGCCAAGGTTAATAGTTCCGTCTAATAGATAAACCATGCATTCTTGTTCGGGATTTGGGCGTGAAATTTCTCTATCAGGTTTGGCTAGTACATCAATATAAAACATAGGTGAGTATGTTTTGATCGGAGAGGTTAAGCCATGCGCTTCACCCGAGATAAGTCGTGTAAGTACTCCGTCATGCATATGGTGTGGCAGGCAGGCGCGTTTTATATGGGTAAAACTTGGACTTATTTCAGCCATGTCTTTTGGTAGGGCCATCCAACATTGCATGCCGTTGAGTGTGTGTTTTCCAGCTTTAACCTCTATGGTTTCGCGTTCAGAATGTACGATGCCTTTACCAGCAGTCATCCAGTTTACATCGCCTGGCAGGATTTCTAAGTTATTACCCAGGCTGTCGCGATGCAACAAACTACCTTCCATCAAATACGTAATGGTTGATAACCCAATATGAGGATGAGGTCGGACATCGATACCTTCGCCTGCGCTAAAATTAGCTGGTCCCATATGGTCAATAAAAATAAATGGACCGATCATTGTTTTGTCAGAACTGGGTAGGATACGGCGGACACAGAATCCGTCGAGATCTTTTTGTTTGGTTGTTAGTAAATAAGACATGTTAGCTTCCTAAATTCTAAAAAATAGAACGAATATGGCGATTTTATGAAATTTTACTCCAACGGATGAGTTGCTAATCTTTGCTTAGAGTTTACAAACTCGCAACCAGATTATTAACTTAATAGCTTTTTACGGAGATAACAAGATGAAAAACTCAGAATTAAGGTTTAAAAATATCATTAGCGCTTTGGCGTTGATGTTGTTCGCTATTGCGCATGTGCAAGCTGCAGATCCTGCTAAAAGTATGCTTACCCCTACTAACCATACTTTGATACTAATTGACCATCAGCCGCAAATGGCTTTCGCTACTCAGTCTCATGATATTGTTCAGTTACGCAATAATGTTGCAGGTCTTGCTAAAGCTGCCAAGGCTTTTAAGGTGCCGACTATTCTGACAACGGTTGCTGAAAAATCGTTTGCAGGTCCAATTTTTCCAGAAATTCAATCAGTATTCCCAGACCAAAAACCAATTGACCGTACCACCATGAATACCTGGGAAGATCAGAAAGTTGTTGATGTGGTTAAAAAGCACAAAAACAAAAAGCTAGTGATTGCGGCTTTGTGGACAGAGGTATGTGGTGTCGGCCCGGCTTTATCAGCCATTGAAGATGGTTATGACGTTTATTTCGTAACGGACGCTTCTGGTGGTGTGAGTAAAGAAGCTCATGATATGGCGGTATTGCGTATGGTTCAGGCAGGTGCAAAGCCAATTACTTGGTTGCAGTACATGTTAGAGCTTCAGCGTGATTGGGCTCGCACAGAATCTTATGTCGATGTAACGAACATTGCTAAAGAACATGGTGGCGGCTATGGCTTAGGTATTATCTACGCATCAGAAATGTTTAATGCATCAGAAGGTCATTAATACTCTTTGATATAAATTTTATGCCCAGGTTTTGCCTGGGCATTTTATTGTAGGAGGTTTTCCATGTTAAGCCGAATTCTTAGATTTGCACTGGCCGGCGTGGCTGTCAGCTACGTGAGTGCCCCCATATATGCCGCGCCAGATATCATTGTCCATAATGCAGCCATTACCAGTTTTGATAGTGGAAAATTTAGCGCTTTTGCGATAGAAGATGGGCGTTTTAGTGCGCTGTCAGCAAATGATAAATCTATATTAGAGATGAAGGGAAAAGATACCCTCGTTATCGATGCGCAAGGCCGTCGCGCCATTCCTGGTATTAACGACTCGCATTTACACGTCGTACGAGGTGGTCGTTTTTATAATTTAGAAACGCGTTGGGAAGGCATTAACTCCCTTAAACAAGCGCTTTCCACGCTAAGTGAACAAGCCAAGCGTACCCCAGATGGTCAGTGGGTTCGCGTGATTGGCGGTTGGACCCCATATCAATTTGATGAAAAACGTATGCCGACGGTAGACGAATTAAATGCCGCTGTGCCAGATAAACCAGCTTTTCTACTTTTCCTATATTCTGGCGGTATGTTAAACAAAGTCGCTATGAAAGAGTTAGGCATAAATGAAGATTCAGTAGCCCCTGAAGGTAGTCGTTATGAACGTGATGCCAAGGGGATGCCAACGGGCTTATTAGTCGCTGACCCAAACCCAATGATTTTGTATAAAACCATCGCTGCTTTGCCTCATATGTCGGACGAAGAACAATATAATTCTTCACTACACTATTATCGCAAACTATTAAGTCTCGGTGTGACCAGTGTTATTGATGCTGGCGGCGGTGGCCACCAGTTTCCAGATAACTATCAAGCGTCAACCGCCATGGCAATTAATGGCGACTTGCCAATACGCATTGCCAATTACCTATTTCCGCAGCAACCTAAGCAAGAGTTAAATCAATACGCTAAATGGATGAGCAACTATAAACAGAATCAAAATCTCGATGGCCATAAACATAATGGTTATGTGATTGAAGGTGGCGGTGAGCTATTGGTTTGGTCAGCTTCGGACTATGAAAACTTTACCGCCAGCCGCCCAGATCTGAAACCAGAAGCCGAAGCTGAGATAGAGCAGGT
>JBNMPW010000178.1:0-5355 GCA_051277205.1 Oceanicoccus sp.
TAAGAGACATACCGCTATAAAGTTCGAGTGGTCGTGCATAAATACGTGACGGTAATGCCCAAGTGTCACCGTCGAAACGCTGATTGATTAAATGATTAAGGAAATACAGATAGGCACTAAAAGTAACTAAACAAAGCGCAATGAATCCCATTAGGTAATGTTTAAAGCTATATCGACGAGATCGGCTAGCGCTCTGATTCGAGGCTGACTTTTTTGACTGAGAGTGATCCGGCCTAGATTGAGACCGCAATTGTTTTGCCTTAGCTCTTGGATTAGTTCCGGGTTTAGCTTTTGTTTTCGGTGGGGTTTTTGCAGCCATTATAATTTCGACCACCTGGGAGTCAGGTGGTCGATTCCAATTGATAATCGAGAGTGAAGGCCAAACTGAAAAAGCATTATTCTTAGAGATGCCCTTTAGAAGTGACTTTTAGCTTGGTTATGTTGCCCTATTTAGCCAGTGCTCTTCTTTCTCTAACGGCTTGTGCTAACTCATGCAACAAGCTGGCCGATGCATCCCAACCAATACAACCATCGGTAATGCTTTGGCCATAAGTGAGCTCTTGACCGGCGACTTGGTCTTGCCGTCCTTCGACTAAATGACTTTCGATCATTAATCCAAAGATATTGTCTTGTCCGGTTTTTAGTTGATGAACGATATCGCGGCAAACTTCAACTTGCTTGTCAAATTTCTTTTGGCTATTAGCATGGCTGCAATCGACCATCATTCGTGGATTAAGTCCCTTGGCAGCCAACTGCTCTGCGGCTTCGTTAACACTTTCACGATCATAGTTTGGACGACTGCCACCGCGCAAAATGACATGAGAATATGCGTTGCCGGTTGTACCAAAAATAGCAGATTTCCCCTGTAGCGTCAGTGATAAAAAGTAATGTGGATTCTGAGCTGCGCCAATCGCATCAATCGCGATTTGAAGCCGGCCATCGGTACCATTTTTGAAACCGACAGGACAAGACAGTCCAGAGGCTAACTCGCGGTGCCCCTGACTTTCGGTCGTACGTGCCCCTATCGCGCCCCAGGAGACCAGGTCAGAAATGTATTGAGGGCTGATCAGATCCAGGTACTCATGTCCCGCAGGGATGCCCATCTCTGACAGAGTCAGCAGCAACTCACGAGCCATGCGCACACCTTTGTTAATATGGTAACTTTCATCCAGATCCGGATCATTGATTAAGCCTTTCCAACCAACTGTTGTTCGAGGCTTTTCAAAATAAACGCGCATGATGATTAATAAGTCATCTTTCAGTTCATCTTTAACCAGCTTTAAGCGCTGTGCATATTCAAGGGCTGCTTTAGTGTCGTGGATTGAACAAGGGCCAATGATCACTACCAGACGATCGTCCTTGCCGTCTATCACGTCATAGATACCCTGACGAGCATTATATACAGTGTTCGATGCCTGTTCAGTCAATGGCAAATCAGCCATTAGCTCTTCTGGAGATAGAATTTCTTTCATATCCTTAATGCGTAAATCTTTGGTGTTATGTATGGTCATTAGTACGTAGAATCCTGTGAGACAATTCAATAAAAATAGGTCAAAAAAAAACAGACCGTTAAACGCGGCCTGTGAAGTCGAAAAAATGCGCTATTTTTAACTATTGGCTAGTCAAATGCCAGCCCTAAATTTAGCCAGTATCGCTTTTGTATCACTCGCATCTAACCGAGGGCCATATTGAGTGACTATTTTGGACGAAGCGAGGGATGCCAGATCGCCGCATTGTTGAAAACTCATGCCCTCAGATAAGCCATACAAGAACGCGCCTGCGAACAAATCACCAGCACCTAGCGTGCTGATAGCATCAACAGCGTGACCTGAAATTTCAATTAAATTCTCGCCATCAAATACAATAGAACCCTGTTTGCCTCGAGTGATCGCAAAGGTGCGGGCGTGACCTTTAATAAACTCTATCGCCTCTTGCAAATCCTTGGTTTGCGCCAGACCGCAAGCTTCTTCTTCGTTGGCGAAGAGTAGATCGACACCGTCGCCTATCATTTTTAGTATGCCATCTCTGAAAAAAGTCACCATGTTGGGATCAGACAGGTTAATGGCTACTTTCTTGTTGTGGCGCTTGCCCAATTGGCTGGCTGTTATTGCCGCCTGCATAGTCCCTTCGGAAGTAACCAAATAGCCTTCTATATAAACAGTGTTCGAATGTTTTATGGCATTCTCATCAATATGAGCGCTACTTAATTCAATACAGGCTCCTAAAAAGGTATTCATGCTGCGGTCGGCGTCTGGCGTGACGAAAACTAAGCATTTGCCGGTAACGCCGAGATAACTATCATCAAGTTTAAGATTAGAATCGACATTGCTGGCCTGCAAGTCACTAGCAAAAAACTGACCACTCATATCGTTTGCGACATGGCAATCATAATGCACTTTGGCACCGAACTGAGCTAAGCCAATGATGGTATTGCCAGCAGAACCGCCGCAAGCCATGTTTTCGTGTGAATCACCTAAATCATTGATTAAGCTATTTTGTCGTGGCTCATCAATTAAGACCATTACGCCTTTTTCGATTCCCAATTCGGTTAGTTTTTCGGGACTGGTGTGATACTCAATATCAACCAATGCATTCCCAATTGCGTAGACGTCGTAATTTTTCATATTTAATTTATTCGTTTAAAAACAGTTAGTTAATGAGTTAATGCAATAACTTTTATCATTTTCTCTATTTAAGCATCTATTTGATGCTCAGATAAAAAATCATTGAATCTTCTTTTCAAATGGCCGTAAAAGGGCTACAAGTGGCGGTCAAGCTAATCGTTAATATAGATCAGGGTGATCATTATGACATATCGAATAGAGACGACCGACCCTATTACTAGAAAATCTTTAGATCAACTAATGGATAGGCCTTTCGTCATAGAAAATGAAGACGAAGATAAACTGGTTATTTATTTTGAATCAGAGGAAAATCGTGATTTATACCTCGAAGACCCAACCGAACATCAGCTAGAACATTACGCAGAACACTCGGGTAAATTGGATAATTAGACGTTTTTATCTTCTAAATACATAACCACCTTAAGCCGCGATTATCGCGGTTTTTTTCATGCCTTAAGTTCCCTGCCTTTCAAGCCATTCGAATATCTTTACTTTGTATTCTCATCTATATATTTATTTAGGCGCTTTTATTAGTCTGAAACATTATAGACCAAAACAATAGAAGTACTTAATGGGCAATAGCTATTAATTGGATAAATAAAGTCAGGTTATTAGCATGGTTAGTTTGACATTTTTGCTGGCTTAAAACCCACCTCTCACCTAGAGCTGAGTGATCTTGTTAATCACTTTTTAGTTGTTCAAAAAAAGTGGATATAGTCGATTTTGATCACTATTTAGGGTGAAGTCCTAAAGGTGGTTAGGTTAAATTAACTTTCCATAGCGTTTAAGAACAACCCCAGAGCAGATGGATAACACAGCCATAGCCCAAAAGGCTTTACCACCAATATGTGCATACAAACCACCGGCTAAAGTCATACTGATACCCATCAATGCCCCCATAGCGATTGCATCATATAAAGCTTGTGCAGAAGCCGTCAACTGGTCTGGTACTTTTTGGGTTATGTATTGGGTCATGGCCAAGTGCGTGGCAGCAAAGCTACAGGCATGTAATATCTGCACAGTAAAAAGCAGACTAATATCACTCGACCAACCGAGTGCAAGCCAACGGGTAGCTCCCCCAATCACTGCCATCCATAACAGACCTTTAACTCCAACTTTCCTTAGTAACCACATGCCAACGGCAAACAGCACTACCTCTGCGACTACACCTTGAGCCCACAACAGACCAATAATCGATTCGCTTATACCTGCCTGAATCCAATGTAAGGTGCCAATCGCATAGAGTGCGCCATGGCTAGCCTGTAACAAACCGCCTACGCCAACGACGGCAACAAACCCAGGTAATTTAAACAGCTCTAAGAAAGCCAATTTTCGGCTTGTTTTTGATTGTGGGCGGATATCAGGCAAGGGTAAAACAAAAACGATCACTATGGCGGCCAATGCCAAGAGTAATTGTGGAAATGCATCAATGCTATAGGCTGCAAGGTAAAGCCCACTTAGAGTGGAAGACGCGATAAAAGCGACTGAACCCCATAACCGCGCACCGCTATAATTAAGTTTTCCTAGCCGAGAAGTAGCGATTGCCAACCCGTCTGCCATGGGTATAAGGCTGGTTTGCAAAGCACCTACTACAAACCAAACTATGAGCATCGGCCAAAAGGATTCTAATTGTACAAATAAACCAAACCCCACAAAGGTGAGCACCGATAACAACAATATCCAGCGCCTTTTATGGCCGGTCGCGTCTGCCAAGACACCCACACCCAAACCAAAAAACACTTTACTCACAAATGCAGAGCTAAGAATCAACGCTGCCTCTTGGGCATCTAAACCTCGACTTACCATCCAATACGGCATAAACGGCAACACCAAACCAAAACAAATAAAGTAAGCAGCGAAAAAACCCGAGAATACCGTTTGCCCACGTCCCTTAGTTAACGAAGCACTAGACGGCATGATGTATAACTATGCTAGGAACCCAAATATAGCCGTTGTCATCTAGAATATAGGCCTCCCTCAGTCCGTGAGGTTTACCCACTGCCTCTTGTAATATGTAGTGACCCAAGCTTTGAGCTTGAGAGGCAGCAGTGTCAGGGTCTACACCATACAACCGCAACTCTACACCGGTGCCACGCATGGCGCCTTGCTCTAATAAACCCAAAAGCGGATTACTGTGATAGCTGGCATCGCTGTGTAACATAAATTCCATGCCGTCGTGGCGCATGATAGCAAAATCTGTATCGGCATAAACCGGTTCGAGGGTTAACACTTGCCTCAAAAAATCCAATGTTCGGGACATATCGTCCACTAACAGATTAAAACCAATACCCGTTAAGGCTCTGCCATAGGTTGCCCCATCTGGTTTATTGGGTGTTGACTGCTCCATAAAACGTCCCTAAACCGCGGATAAAAATAAACACGAAAGTGTAGTCGAAGATGATATAAAAGTCCGATATTGTCCTGACAACTAATACCTAGGAAGCAAATCTAGACCACTTGTTCGCACCTCACTGACTTACAGTTAACTTAATTTCTATAATCATTATATACCGTCATATCTAGTAAGCGCCTCCAGAACGACACGTGGCAGTTGTTTTTTGGGCCATGTTAATTCGCTATTCAAAAAGTAGCAGGCCTTTAACTAGTGGTGAAGGCGCTTCTAGGTAAAGGTGGCACTGTGGCGGATAAAACAATTGTTTAATTTTTCATCTAGTGTAAAATTTTACATTATGAATGCCAAATATTCAAACCAACACGTGGATACAGAGCA
>JBNMPW010000179.1:0-5288 GCA_051277205.1 Oceanicoccus sp.
GTTTGTTGTGCTTTGTTCATTAGGTCATTCCTCTAGTTGTCGTACTCGGCGTTGAGTACGTAGAGGAAGTATTACTGAATAACGGGGGTTTTTAATTTTGCCGCATAGCGGCTTCGTTCAACAAGGCGCTGCACTCTGATTGCCAAAAGCGTCATTTCTTTTGCAAAAAAACGCAAAAAACGCCACTTTCGTCAACAGGTGAGCTTAGCGTTAGCTATCCAAAGTACTCCACAAATATGGAATTTATTCAAAATGAGTAAGACTGAAAAATATAACAAAGGTATGGCAATAAGACGAGAAGTCCTTGGTGATGAATATGTCGATAAAGCAATCGATGCAGCGACAGATTTCAATAGGCCCTTACAAGACCTTCTTACCGAGAATTGCTGGGGTGAAATATGGGCCCGTGATGTTATCCCGAATAAAACTCGCAGCTTAATAACCATAGCGACATTGGCGGCACTAAAGGCACCTGCTGAATTGAAGGCTCACGTTAGAGGGGCATTACGCAACGGTTGTACTGAACAAGAAATTCAAGAAGTTCTATTACAATCGACTGTATATTGTGGGGCGCCTGCTGGAATCGAAGCATTTAGGGCGGCAAAAGAAGCTATAGAGACGTGGCATAATGAAAATAGCTAACAAGGCCAGCCACAATCGCCAGCAAGCTGGCTGGACCTCCGCTGCATTGCCTGGTTTGTGCTTTAACGCTACGCTAGAATAAACAAATCAATACAGCTCCGGCCTGTGCTGGCAGCGTTAAATATCTGAGGATGCGATTATGAGAAGCGTTTTAATATTAGTTCTAAGCTTCTTACCTTTGCTGTCAATTTGTGAAGAGTTAGGTGCTTTAGACGGTAGTATTCACTTAGGTGGTAAGCATTCAGATTATTTGCAGCCAACTCAGGGTAATTCTCATTTGTATATAAACCTTGAGGGCGAAGTGGCTAGAAATCTGTTCGAAAAGCTACCAGGGCAAGCCATACATGACGAGTGTACAGGATATGATTTGAAACGTGGTTATAATTCAAGCGTAGTTTGTGCTAAAGCCAAGAATGATACTTATAGTTGTAGCTTCTCAATTAATATGGAGAATAATGCTACTGAGATAGGAATGGATGGATGCATTTAACAAGGCCAGTAAATCTGACCTCCGTAAGCTGTCTTCTTTTTTGCAAAAACACGCAAAAAAGCAGCCATCTCACTCCGGCAGTTTCTGGCAGCGTTATGTGATCAGAGAGGTATCGTGAAATATAGAGAAATGGATTTATCTGATTACGAGAGAGTTACTTCTCTTTGGCAAGAATCAGAAGGCGTTAAACTGCGAGATGCAGATTCGATTGCAGGTATTAAGAAATATTTAGCAAGAAATCCTGGCTTAAGCTTTGTCGCTGAACACCATAATGAAATAGTCGGTACCATCATGTCCGGTCATGACGGTAAGCGTGGGTATATCCAGCATCTAGCGGTCAAGCCAAGCATAAGAAAATCAGGTATAGCAACTGAGCTTCTTTCACATTGTATTAAGGCCTTGAAAGCAGAAGGTATTGTAAAGTCCCATATACATGTCCTCAGCAACAATAAGTTAGCCAAGAAATATTGGGTAAATCGAGGCTGGGAAAAGCGCAATGATATTGATGTTTTTTCATACATAAACGATGGCAATGAAAACACATAACAAATAAGGATATGTCGCGCTTGCCGCGACCTATCTGCTTGTTGATCGAGTCCGGTCTTGACGCAACCACGCTGCTCTTTATAGTAAATATATTGCAAGATTTTTTTGGGGTACACGGCACTTTTAAGCGCCGCGAGATTTTTAAGGGGAACAAAGACCTCGCCCGCTTAGATGATAAAAATATTATACAATTTACATGAGTAAGTCAGCTCGTCTACGTCAAACAGTACGTGAACAAACTGATCAGTTGGGTGGTAGGGTGAGTTCTATATTACTTAACTTGAGATGTTCTCGAACTGGGAAATTGCGGTAAATCAACTAAACCTTCGTTAATAACGGTGGTTCCATCCATCTCATAAAAGTAGTACTGGTTTTTATTGTTCTTAAGTACAATCTCTATACTGCCGTTACCATTCATGTCCATACGAAATGCATTGTCACCGCCAGCAATTTCAAGGAAGTCTTTATTGCCAAAGGGGTAGGGTAGGCTGTTTAGCCCGCTAACGGTGCCGTCAGCAATGACTGTTGAATCGGTCAGCGTTGGCGACGCCTGTATGTTTACGTGCTTCCAGTCATATTTAACGGCAATACTTTTAGTGAGTAATTCATCAAAACCATCGTTATCATAATCTGCTCCGCCAACTAATTGCCAGCCTTCATCGACAACATTGTCCAGTGGGTAGAAATAAACGCTGCTTGACGTCCCTGCAGAAAAGTCGACGTCATAATAATACCAGTCGGGATTAAAGAAACCACCGTTTTGACGAAAAATAAACTCAGGCTGTCCGTCCCCATCGTAATCACCGGCAATCTCTCTGCGACCAGGGCCAGCTAATGCATTGCTGGCTGGTAAGCCTGTGATTTGCTGTGAGCGTGTAATGGTAATACCTTGAATATAATATACTGTTAACAGGCCGGTCGACGAGTCTCTTAAAATGAAATCAGCACTAGAGTTACCATCGATATCACCCTTATAGAAAATACTTTCTGAGGCTACCGGTACAATTGGCAAGGCTGCTGTTTCTACAACAACGTTATCTTCAATAATATTCATATACCAAGAGCCGAACGAATCTCGCAACAAAATATCGGTATCACCATCACCATCAAAATCCGCTTGGCCCTCGGTGGTAACCCCTGTGCTTGCTAAACTGGGTAGGGCTATAATTGTGCTGCTATTAGGGCCATTCATACTGGCGATTTCCCAGCTCCCCGTTGAATCTCTTAGTAAGAAATCTGATTTTCCATCACCATTATAATCACTGACGGCAGGCATTTCGCTTTGGATGGTCCCTTTCACTGTGATCGTTACAGTATCCACGCCTGACTGCTCCTTAGTATCCACCGCCATAAATTCAAAGACTAATACTCCTTCTGTGGTGGGGGCTATAAATGTGGTTGTAGCTATGGCGGAGTCGGCTAAGGTAACGGGCTCGCCAGATAATTGGGTCCAAAGATAGGTGGCGATAGCGGCGCCATCTTCGGCTTTAGCCGAGCCGCTGAGAGTAACGATCTCGTTAGGTTCTACCAATGTATTTGAGCCCGCTTCAACCTCGGGATCACAGGCCATCAATGCGAGTGATACAAGAATCAACCCAAAAATTTTAAGCGCCCTCTGAATATTATAAATATTTAACGTAGTAAAACGACTCATGATTATGACCTCTAGCGTATTATTGTTATAGCAAGTGAAAATAATATAGATTGTGTGATGAATAGACGGTAACAGAGTTATAAATATGCCAGCAATACAAATACTGTAACTAAATACTTCAATCGGCGGAGTAGGGGTGGCAAATATAATGAATAGCGGGAGAATAAGGCGACTAGAGTTAACTGTATATGAGTACACCAGTCGTGAGGATAAAGTCTGTTATTGAGGTGATGAATGGGTAGTAATCGAATAACTTTGATGGCTCATGAAGTAAAATTGGCTGAATTAAAATGTATGTTCGTTATAATGATGTGTGCGTGTCCTTCTTAGTTTCTTAGTTTTTGTGGTCAAGTTTGCCACCTAGTAATTTCCCAACAGTGGGGATGACGGGTGGTATTTTCAACGCAAAGTAACGTCTATCTTAACGCGTGACAAACATTTTCTTAAGATTCGCTCTGGTGCCATTAGTTAGTACCTGCTTAATTCTAGGCTAAACCAGTCGGCATAGTATGCCGCAATCATTATCGCAATGAAGGGCTGTGTAATTTATTCCCCCTCAGCAATATAAAGCAATAAATAGGGACACCCATAAAGCAATAAATAGGGACACCCATCACTAAAAGAACTCCAAAAAAACCAAGGTGAAATTTCAATAATTCACTTCATCATTTAAAGATTTAGAGAAGAGACTGAAATAAACAAATAGGTGAGCTAAAGCCAAAAATTTAGGCGAGCAAGATCCGAGATTGTTAATCTAAAATAAGATAGTTTTGTTCAGGTGGCGGTTACGCCGTTTTACGCCGGCAATTGAACTTCTTATAAAAAATCATTTCAAATTTTTGCGTGTTTACAATCCATTCGTCGGCATCAATGGCAAGTCGCCGCAATATAGGCAGCAGTGTAGTGGGGATAAAACCTCGCTTGTCTTGGCGCTGGATGCGGCCGGTTGTATCGACAAGGGTAAGGTAGTCCTTGTGGCTGAATAACACACCGTTTTGAGTGTGGTATGTTATAAAATCAAGGGGTCAGACTCCTTGATTTTCGATCTTTAGCCACTTAGAATAGGGTCCCTACCTATAGATCACCAAGGAAAGAGGTAATATTATGGCTCGTCTTCCCCGTCTTTATGTTCCCGGTTGTGCCCATCATATTATTCAGCGGGGCAATAATCGTCAGGTGTGCTTTTTTGATGACCTAGATTATGGGTTTTATCTGGATAAACTCAATGAAGCTCGCGAAAAATCCCAAGTCTCTATTCATGCCTTTGTATTAATGACAAATCACGTACATCTGCTGGCCACGCCACATGATCAATACGGTATTTCGCGGATGATGCAGTCATTAGGGCGTCGCTACGTTGGTTATGTTAATGCGACTTATCAGCGCACGGGAACCTTGTGGGAAGGGCGCTATAAATCCACATTGGTTGACAGTGAAAATTTTCTATTAACGGTGAGCCGTTACATTGAATTAAACCCTGTCCGTGCGGGTATGGTGGATCATCCCTCTGAGTATCCCTGGTCAAGTTATCGTGGTAATGCGATGGGTAAAGAGATTAAAATTTTAACGCCTCATTCCAGCTATCGGCAATTGGGGAAAGCTCAAGAGGACAGACAGCAAGCCTACCGAACATTATTCCGTGGCAGGATAGCTGAGCGGACATTGGCGGAAATCCGAGAGGCGACAAATAAAGCTTGGGTGTTGGGAGATAACCGTTTTAAAGAAGAAATAAAAGCGATGGCAAGCCGGCAAATTGAATCGTCGGGTTGGGGTGGAGATAGGAAATCGATGGCGTATTTAGATGATCAAGGTGTCTGACCCCATGATATGTAAGACAATATGGTAGTGGTTGCTCATTACCGCATAACTACAAATTTCAATCGCGAATACTGTTGAGAGCAAGCGAATACGGTCTTCGATCCATTGCCTGCGGTGCTCGTAGCATTGCCCCGTCAG
>JBNMPW010000180.1:0-5089 GCA_051277205.1 Oceanicoccus sp.
CTCTTAATCGGGCGCTATAGATGCCGATACTGACACCGGCCACTATGATAACGCCCTAAGCGAACTCATAAAGCTCAAACTTGCCAGTGACAACAACGGGCATTATTGCGCCGTGCTGCTTTCTGTAGCAATCCAACGATTAGATCGGCGCTGGGATGACTGTTTCAAGGCTAAACCCAGATGATCAAAAAACACTCAATCGCAAGGCCTTTCTCAGCTGCGCTAACAGAGTGTAGATGACTAATAATTGATGCACACGGGTTATTAGCCGATGTAAAACCACCTAAAATTATCGGTTAATGACTAGGTATCTACAGTTCCGGCTATTAATATACACCCAGTCATGAAAACCATGATTTTAAGTTCAGGGAAATTTGAACGGACTATAACTACTAATTATTTAACGGGGTAATAACGATGGATATGCAAGAATACGTGAATGACTATCTTCCAATAGTGATCGAATATGGAGTTAAGGTACTGCTAGCCGTTGTAGTATTTGTTGTCGGTAAGATAATAGCTAAATATATCAGTGGCTTTATCAAGAAATCAATGCAAAAAAGCGGTGTCGATCACACTATCTGCTCTTTTGCGGGCAATCTCGCAAACGGTCTCTTAATGGCTTTTGTTATCATTGCGGCGTTAGGTCAAATAGGCATCCAAACCGCTTCTTTTGTCGCCATTATCGGTGCCGCGGGCTTAGCGGTCGGCTTAGCGCTGCAGGGCTCATTAGCAAACTTTGCTTCTGGTGTACTAATGATTTTGTTCCGTCCTATTAAACAAGGTGATTTTATTGAAGCAGGCGGTGTCGTAGGTACTGTTAACAATATCAGTATTTTCAGCACTATTTTAAAAACAGGCGACAACAAAACTATCATTGTTCCAAACTCAGGCATTATGGGTGGTGCAATTACTAACTACTCAACTGAAGCCACACGCCGTATCGATTTAGTGGTGGGTATCTCTTATGACGCCGATATTCGTCAAGCTAAAGAAATACTCAATGAGATAGTTAAAGCTGATGAGCGTGTAATGGCCGAGCCTGGCGCCACTATCGCTGTTTCTGAATTAGCTGACTCATCTGTTAATTTCGTTGTTCGCCCATGGGTAAATGCGGCGGATTACTGGCCTACTCGCTTTGACCTAACCGAGCAAATCAAACTGCGCTTCGATGAAGCTGGCATTGGTATTCCTTACCCACAAATGGATGTGCACTTACATAAAGATAACGGGTAAACATTATTTACTATAAATAAATATCTAAAATGTACTAAGGATTTAATTATGTTTAAAAAAACGGTGGTAACAGCATTAGCTATGGCCAAACCAATTGCCAGCAATCACAACACTGATAGTCGCGGAAAAAATCGCCGTGTAGCCGCCGTGCTTAAAGCTGAAGTTACTGAGCAATCTACTTTTTAGTCTTGCTGCATAGTCAATATGCAGCCTTTGAAACCCACTTAATAGGTGGGTTTTTTCGTTTTAAATCTAACGAACAACATATAAATCTGATTGGCCTTAACTTATATTCGTATCACTGCATTTCAATCACCGATACAGTCATATGACGCTTTATTTAGCCAGAATCAATTTCCCCCGACTTTGTAATACCTAGTTGATATTCATCATCGTCATGGATAATAACCAACCTCTCTATCGGCCCTAGCAGAGACTGACTATCGACATATTCCTTATTAGCCGTTTTCACCGTTACTGCGACTAAGCGATTAGCAACCTCTCTACGATTTGTTTCCAGGATACTTACCCTTCTAATGATTACTTTGTGACTGAAGCCCTCTCATATCAACATTTTAACGAGCACATTGTGAATAGCCCCCATGACTGTAGGCACTCCGTATGGTAAAAATGGTGTGCTGTCACCTAAGCAGTATGAAGACCGTTTCAAAATGAACGACGGAGTGGTCTAGAGTTTTGGGGGCTATTCAGATATAGGGTCGAATGGCCTAGCCGGCACCGATGGCGCGGGTAGTTATTCATGGACCGATTCTATCAATTACGACGACTAGACTTGGCAAGACCTCCTTTAGTAATGGCTAACTTACTCATCTTCTTCTACTAGCGTCATCAATGAAGTATTACCGCCAGAGGCGGTAGTATCTATACTGACGGTTTTTTCCGTTAACAAACGCTGGATCAAGTGATCGTTATACTCAGCCGTAATAACCGGCAATATTTCACCGGTGCGTTTGGCTAGCATTTGGACCATATAGCTGGAGCGATCACTTTTACTGTCTATTATCACACCTGCCAGCGAGTCTTCGCCCAGCAACGCTTGCAGATGATGGAGTTTAGCCACCTGAAATACGCCGCCTGGGGCGCCGGTGGCAACAAACTGTTCACGAAACTCAAGCGCTTCGGCGTAAAACAAATCAGACACCACTGAAATGACCACATTACCGGTTGCCAACGCCGTCACCAGCGACAAGGTCCAATATTCAAAAGTAACGTCTTTATCTGCGAAACAGACCAAGATACCCCGTGGCTCTAGATATAAAACATTAGATTCGCCAGTTGGGCCGGGCAGCACTTTAGGCTTTTTCAGACGTTTTTCAATACTGATCAACTGAGAGCGTGCTGCAGCCAAGGTGGAATTGAGATCGTCGGCCAGCTCTTCAACTATGCCTACTTTAGCAATTTTTGCGAGTAGTTGGCGAACCGAAGAGACACGGGTATTCAAGTCCGTTAAACGCCAATCATGCTCTGTAATACGGGCATTTATCATAAACTGGGCAGCTTGCTGCTTGGCTTCTTCATTACTTTGCAGGGCTTTATCAGTGTCTGGCGAATGTTTGGCTGCCACCCTCGGCGTCGATTTCTCGACCATCAGGCGTGGCAAGTAATTTGGCCCGCCGGCTTTAGGACCGGTTCCAGACAGGCCTCGGCCTCCAAATGGCTGTACTCCGACGATGGCACCTATCATGTTACGGTTAACATAGACGTTACCTGCACGGGAGAGCTTAACTAACTCCATGGCTCGGGTATCAATGCGGGAATGAATACCCATGGTTAAGCCAAACCCGGTGGAATTAATTTTTTCTACTGTGAGCTCCAGCTCCTCCGCTTTAAAACGCACTATGTGTACACAAGGGCCAAATACTTCACGTGTAAGCACCGATATATCAGCAATTTGATATAGCTTAGGCGCAAAAAACGTACCCCTGTTGGCTGGCATTTTGCAGTCATACAGCAGGGTCGCATGTTTTTGCATATCTTCGGCATGGGCCTGTAAGTTCGACAACGCTTTTTGGTCGATGACCGGGCCAATATCGGTCGCCAAATTACCTGGGTCACCGACCCTCAATTCCTTCAGTGCGCCGATCAACATGTCAGTGACAGTATCGGCGATCTCCTCTTGTAAAAACAAAACACGAAGAGCTGAACAGCGCTGCCCGGCGCTTTGAAAACCTGAAGCTATGACATCATCAACCACTTGTTCAGGCAAAGCGGTTGAGTCAACGATCATACAGTTTTGACCCCCTGTTTCGGCAATCAAAGGGACCTGTTCGCCACCTCTTTGTGCCAAGGCATTAGCAATAACGTTACCGGTAATCGTTGAGCCGGTAAACATTACAGCTTTGATCCGCTCATCTGGCAGTAGGGCTTTGCCCACATCGGCTCCAGCTGCAATCACAGCATTCACCACGCCAGCGGGTAAACCAACATACTCCATT
The DNA here is from genome assembly GCA_051277205.1 of Oceanicoccus sp. GTDB lineage: Bacteria > Pseudomonadota > Gammaproteobacteria > Pseudomonadales > Dasaniaceae > Oceanicoccus. Next base: position 3,693 of record JBNMPW010000180.1, read on the forward strand.
AACTCAAGCGCTCTTAAGGCAATTAAACTGGTTTGTTCTGCCGGTTTGGCAATAACCGTATTTCCGGTTACCAGCGCTGCGGCCACTTGACCTAAAAATATCGCTAAGGGGAAATTCCATGGGCTGATACACAACACTACCCCTCGGGGAGCTAATCTGTCATCTTCTGAAAGCTCTTCTGCCCGGACGGCATAATATCGACAAAAATCTACCGCTTCGCGGACTTCATCCACGCCGTCTTTGGTGACCTTTCCGGCTTCTTTAATACACAGTGCAATGAGTTCATCCATATGACGTTCGAGGATGTCAGCAGTGCGGCGCAACAGGTCTGCTCGTTCGCTCATCGGCGTTTGTGACCAACTGGCAAACGCATTATGGGTCTGCGTTAGTTTATCCAACATTTGTTGCTGGGTATCAAAACAATGAAAGCCAATTATTTCATCCAAATTGGCAGGGTTACGCACCGCATGATAACCATCAGGCACTTGACCTTCAGTAAATGAAAGTTCTGTACACCAACGGTCAATTGATAGTTTAAGGGGCGTGATCTGATTAATGTTGGTCACATCCAGGCCTCTTGAGTTGTCTCTTTCATTGCCATACAGGTTAATGGGCTTTTGAATTTGTTCGTTATATTTATGCCTTAAGCGTTGGGTTCTCTCGACCGGATCTTCCAACAATGACTCTACTGGACGTGATACGTCGACGATGGCATTGACGAATGAAGAGTTGGCTCCGTTTTCGAGCAGACGGCGGACTAAATAAGCCAACAAATCTTCATGTTCCCCCACCGGCGCGTAAATGCGACATTGGATATTGTCGACGGTAACGATTTGATCATAAAGACTGTCACCCATACCGTGCAGACATTGAAACTCAAACCCCTCTTTATCATCTCCGGCAAGCTCTATAATGACCGCCGCCGTGTAAGCGTTATGAGTGGCAAATTGTGGATAGATGGTGTCGCGATAATCCAATAAACGGTTCGCGCAGGCATGATATGAAACATCGGTAGAAGATTTTCGAGTGAACACTGGAAAGTGTTCCAGCCCCTCTTTTTGGGCGTTTTTTATTTCTGTATCCCAGTAGGCACCTTTGACCAGTCTGACCATAATCGTGCGGCCAACTTTTTCGGACAACTCTCGCAACCAGTCGATCACATACAACGCACGTTTTTGATAAGACTGTACAGCCAGACCAAATCCGTCCCAGCCAACTAAGTCCGGATCGCTGAATACTTGTTCAATAATATCCAAGGAGATATCCAGACGCTCTGATTCTTCGGCATCAACAGTCAATCCGATATCATATTTTTTGGCCAGCAGACATAACTGTTTCAGTTTGGGGGGGATTTCTGCCATCACCCTTTCTCTTTGGGTAAATTCATAACGCGGGTG
>JBNMPW010000181.1:0-5029 GCA_051277205.1 Oceanicoccus sp.
GTCCAAACCGTCAGCCGTTTATGCGGTTCCTCAATGAGTGCAATGCATACAGCAGCGCAGGCAATCATGACTAACAACGGTGATATGTTTGTGGTCGGCGGCGTTGAGCATATGGGACATCTACCGATGGACCATGGTGTTGACCCCAACCCTACCCTTAGCAAGCACGCGGCCAAAGCGGCTGGCATGATGGGTATGACGGCGGAATTTTTAGCGATGATGCACGGTATCTCGCGGCAGGACCAAGACGCCTTCGCTGAGCGCTCACATCGCTTAGCACACTTAGCCACCACGTCGGGCCGCTTTGGCAATGAGATCATTGCTATTGAAGGCCATGATAGTAAAGGCTTTAAAAACTTAATTACGGTAGATGAAACCATCCGCCCAGAAACCACACTGGAATCACTGGCGCAATTAAAACCGGTATTTGACCCTAAAAATGGTTCAGTCACCGCAGGTACCTCATCGCAAATTTCCGACGGAGCCTCTGCCATGATCATGATGTCGGCAGAAAAAGCACAGAGTTTAGGTATTAAGCCAATGGCTAAAGTACGTTCAATGGCCGTGGTCGGTGTTAATCCATCAATCATGGGTTATGGGCCGGTACCTGCCACCGAAAAAGCGCTTAAACGCGCCGGACTGACCATGGACGATATCGATTGCGTCGAACTAAACGAAGCCTTTGCCGCGCAAGCCTTGCCGGTATTAAAGGATTTAAACTTGTTGGATAAAATGGATGAAAAGGTAAACCTCAACGGCGGCGCTATCGCTCTGGGCCACCCTTTCGGTTGCTCTGGCGCGCGGATCTCCGGTACTTTGTTAAACGTGATGAATGAAAAGGATGCTACCTTCGGTGTCTCCACTATGTGTATTGGTTTAGGCCAAGGCATTACCACGGTGTTAGAGCGTTTAAACTAAGCAGGTTTGTAAAATCAAAAGCCTCACATAAACATTTCATGCGGGGCTTTTTTGGGACATAAAGGTTGGTGTTCTAGGTTGGTTTAATTGCACACATTAATTTGAGATTTTTCGTACTCGTTAGGACTTATGTAGCCTAATGTTGAGTGCAGTCTAGCTCCATTATAATGGCGGATATATTCGTTAACGTCATTGATAATACCTCCGTGTGTTAGATGAATAACATTGACAAGTCATTCATATTTCAAGCTACCAAAGAATCGTTCATCAACGGCATGGTCGCAACAGTTGCCCTTGCCGCTCATGGAACTGCGCATGCCATATTTAGACAGTTGTTTGCGATAGGCTCTGCTAGTGTATTGAGAGCCACGAGCACTATGCTGCATTAAGCCTCATAGCGGCTTACGCAATGTATAGCTGGTTGTAACGCACGTAGAATCAGTATGGTTGTCATGCGTTTATTCATTGCCCAACCAACAATCTTACGTGAGTGTAAATCCATCAACCTAGTACACTATCCAGCACACGAGTAACTTACAGAGGGTTTTAGTCGACACGGGGCTTCAGTATCAACGTCTCGTACTGGCGACTAAAAACCCGGTATTATAAAATCTTTCTCAATAGTTGCCTGATAAAGGGGACGACTAAAGTAGACTCCCTGGGCAAGGTCAATCCCTAGCTCGGTGCAGAGGATTTTTTGTGCTTCGGTTTCTATACCTTCGGCCACTGTTTTTAAGTTCATCATGCTGATCATTGTAGCCAGGGCGCGTAATACACACACATGTTCCTCTCCCTTGCAGCCTGGCATCAGCGATTTTCAATCTTAACAGTATTGATTGGGAAATTTTCTAAATGAGAAATAGAAAGGCTGCGTACACGCCATGACTCTTTTTAGCTCAGGGATAAAATTAAGGCCATGCTGTTATGAAATCGAAAAATAGCCAGCCTATGCTATCAACTCGCGGGCAAGTTATGGTTCCAAGAACACTCAGTTAAGGCTAGCCTTTACGACTGCGCTGACCCACAATATCCAACGCTGCCACTCGATAGGTTTCCGCTAAGGTTGGAAAATTGAAAATATTTTCAACAAAGGCATCCACCTGCATATTTGATAATAAGCCCATCTGGCCGATATGAATTAACTCCGTTGCACCTTCACCGACGATTTGTACGCCGAGTAATTCTTTACCCGTCGGATCAGCCACAATACGCAACAAACCATCTTGAATACCTGAAATCTGACCACGGGCTATTTCATCAAAACGAGCCACGCCGATAATCGGATCACCATACTGCTCAATGGCTTGCGCTTCACTCATACCGACCGTAGAAAGCTCAGGGATTGCATAAATACCTGAGGGGATTAAGTCACTCATTTCACCAATATCTAGGCCTAAGGCGGCACGACTGGCACGACGACCCTGCTCCATAGAGGCCGATGCCAGTGACGGTGGTCCGATCACATCACCTGCCGCGTAAATATTTTCAACGGCGGTACGGCAATGACGATCGACCGGAATAATGCCGCGTTCATTTAGCGCTAAACCGGCATTCTCAATATTTAAACCTTTGGTATTTGATACCCTACCGGAAGCGGAAAGTACTTTTTCACTGCGGTATAGCTTGCCATTTTCCAATTCAGTAATCACCTGTGATACACCATCCCAATATACCCGTTTAACCGTAGCCTCGGGAATAAAGCGCGCGCCTTCAGATTCAAAAGCGTGCACAAAGCGATCGGTTAATGCAACATCAAGAAAGCCCAATGGCCTAGGATAGCGATCAATCATCGTTACCTGCACACCGAGACTGGCAAAGATAGAGGCGTATTCGCTAGCAATAACACCGCCACCAAGGACAGTGAGTGTTTGCGGTAAATAGATCATCGACATAATCGAATCGCTGTTATAAACATGTTCGTGATCTACCTCGATATTATCAATTTGACGCGGGATCGAGCCGGTGGCAATCACAAAGTAATCTGCACTAATCTCATCAATATTGCCCCCCGGCATACTGACCGACACACGCTTATTATCAATAAAACTGGCGCGACCATGGATACGTTCTATTTTGTTGCGGGTGATTTGTTTATTGATGTAGTCGTCATGGGCACTAATAACGCTGTGCATATTATCGATTAACGCGGCCATCTCAATATCGGGTCGCAGCGCGAAAGAAAACAACTCGGCGTGGTTACGTAAATTTGAGATGCGCAGCGCATTTTCCCGTAGGGTTTTACTGGGGATAGTCCCGCGATGAACACAGGCGCCACCCAACACTTTGTCGGACTCAATCATGGCCACTTTTTTATCAGCTTTAGCCGCTTGCACGGCCGCTTTTTGCCCTGCCGGACCGCTACCAATAATAATGATATCGTAATGCTGGTTACTCATAGTGCGCTTCCGAATGGCCGAGTTAGTGTTAACTTTATAATTTTTTATTACTTTTTATAGGGATAACGAAGAAATAGTATCGTGGACTAAACCTGCTTTTTGTAATAATTGTTGCACATCTTCGGCATATAAATTGATATCAATAATATAGCTGTTGGCGCCCAATGCTGCTTCGTCATATTGGCGCTCCGACAGCGTATATGCAGAAAATTCAAGGGCCGCTTTTACTGTTTTCACAATATCTACGGAGGCCTCAACCTGCTCAGCATCGAGTCCAATAATAGTATCTTTCACTGCCACCGGTAACATCCAATGGTCTGCCAATACTGCACCCACCTCAGCTTTGTACTGCTGCATTAGCGCCAGTAAGAGTTCGCGATCAAGACTAATGTCATCTTGCTCAGTAATATCCAAAACAGCCTGCAGCACCACCGGCAAACCAATCTGACCCAACAACCCGCACAAAAAGGTAGACTCTACATTGCGTCGTCCCTGGCGGGCAATTTCTCGCGCCCAGACGGCAGTCGCTAACGATGTCGCCCAAATCTCTTTAACTAAATCTTCATAACCTACAGCGCTGAATAATTTTGGCCCCATGGTGGCGGCCATCGCAATTTCAGTTATATTTTGCATACCCAAACGGGCAATCGCTTGCTGCAGAGACGTCATTTTTGTATTGGGACTATAGGCTGCCGAATTAGCAATGCGCATCACATGCCCCGCCAAAGCCTGATCACTCTGAATCAGCTTCGCTAACGCCACCGCATCAGAATCAACATCATTGACCAACGACAGCACTTGACTGGTAACCTGCGGCAGCATTGGCAAGTCCAAGGCTTTGATCTTAATTCGCTGCTCGAGCTGATGGCTAATAATGCTTAATTTTTGCTGATCCATAACGGTACGCTTCTGCTAATTAAATGATAATTATATTATTACTTTCAATAGTTTAGATCATCTTGGCAATAACGAAAGCGGATAGCCTAGGTGGGGGTGAGTGACTGGTGATAGCAGTGTTGAAAACGGGACCATGTAGAAGCCAGGACCCTTGGCAGGACTAAGATAAGACGCTGAGTAACCTACTAATAGACGTCGAGCTCACTTAAAGTCCCACAATGTCTAAAATAATCATACAATCCGTCCTTAATTATTCTGTAAAAGGCCGACAAGCATTGAGTGACCAAACAGCGCTAGAAATCGTTTATCAGGATGATTATTTAGTGGCCATCAACAAACCTGCAGGTCTTTTGGTACATCGCAGCAATATCGACCGCCATGAAACACGCTTTGCCTTACAATTATTAAGGGATCAATTGGGTCAACATGTTTATCCACTGCATCGTCTGGATAAACCCACTTCTGGTGTGCTGTTGTTCGCGCTGTCCACCGATATTGCCAGAGATGTAAGCAGCCAATTTAGCAACAACCTTATCGACAAAACCTATCTTGCAGTACTACGCGGCTGGTGCCCATCGGCGGGCAAAATTGACCACCCATTGAAACAACAATTAGATAAAATGACAGATCGCAAAGCGCGCCGCGATAAACCGCCGCAAAGCGCTTTTACCGACTTTAAACAACTGGCCAGCGTTGAGCTACCATTCGAAGTCGACCGCTATCCACAGAGCCGTTATTCGCTGGTAGAAGCCTATCCAAAGACCGGCCGCAAACATCAATTACGCCGCCACTTCAAACATATTTCCCACCCCATCATT
>JBNMPW010000182.1:0-4995 GCA_051277205.1 Oceanicoccus sp.
TAAGGTGTTGCATAACCGGGGCTTATCGAACTTTGACAAGGTGATGACACCTGATTTTGCGCGGGTATCTGGGCTGCATGGCATGTTTATCTCGGGTAATGATGTCATGTTTTATGTGCTACCGTCTGACAACCCTAGTGCGGACTGGGAGTTGTTCAAAAGTAAACACTATAGCAATGCGGATGAAATGATTGAGTTTTTCACCTTGATTACTGCGGGCTTTGATTTACCCTAATTTCTTGTCCACAATTTCTGTGGATAAGTTAGTGGATAAGATGTTCAATTAGCTCGCTATGGCAGTGATTGTAACGCTCCTGTTAGATTGGTTAAAAAGTGATCTATGCCTTTAATTATTATATATATCAATAAGTTAGGTAATGAAGTTAATGTGTTTATTACTGTATTGACGCAATCGACTACTTTTTTCGTTGAAAATTTAACCGTGTGAATAACTACTAGAGAAGTGTTGCAGTTTAGCGATTGATATGATTCGCCGAAAAGGCAGAAAATTGCAGATTATATGGTCGATTTGCCGCTTATTTAGTCACCTTGATAAACGCAGCCACTGGTACATGTCTCTTTTAATTCAATTTTACTGAGCATTGGTAGAGTTGGCTTAAGCTGCTGCCAGATCCAGCGGCATAGGTTTTCGCTGGTTGGGTTTTCCAGTCCGCTGATGTCGTTGAGATAATTGTGGTCCAGCTGCTCATAGATCGGTCGGAATGCTGTTTTCAAATCACCAAAGTCCATTAGCCAGCCCGTGTCGGGCCCTGGTTCACCGCTAATAGATATCCTCACCATAAATGAATGGCCGTGTAGGCGGGCGCATTTATGCCCCTCAGGTACATTGGGTAGGAGGTGTGCGGCTTCGAAGGTGAATTCTTTATAAATTTCCATGGCGCTTTGCTTGTGTTGGTGGGTTAAATAATGGTGGTGGGGATTATACGTTTGTTTATAGCGCTGAGCTAATAACGCCATGCTGGAGTATCAGTAAATACTGGGCATAAAAAAACCACCGTAGAGGTGGCTCATGCTGTTTCCTTAATCGTTGGCGGACCGGACGAGACTCGAACTCGCGACCTCCGGCGTGACAGGCCGGCATTCTAACCAACTGAACTACCGGTCCTTTACGATCAACCGGAAACAGTTTACTACTTGTTTGAGTTTGGTGGGTGATGACGGGATCGAACCGCCGACCCTCGCCTTGTAAGGGCGATGCTCTCCCAGCTGAGCTAATCACCCGCTCTCAAACGTGGGCGCATTCTACAGTAATCACTTGCCTTGTCAAACCCCTGCCAGAGAAAATAAATAAATATTTGTAAACTCGTACTAATTGATTGTTTTATATACATAAATTCTAGATTTTAACGAAAGATTTAGGCGTTTTTAGGCACAATTTAGTCGTTGTTTACGGATGTTTTCGGCCGCTCTATTTGCTGCGATATGCAAGCTGCGATAGCGCGGTTTATTGCTGTGGTCTAGTTGATGAATTTGATAGCTTTATATCGGTACGCCAGTCATTAATCGTCCCACTGGTGAGTTGGAGTAAATGCCGTATACAAAAAAGGCCGCGATGGCGGCCTTTTTCAATGCTACTTGCGGCTTTATGGCAGCAAGTGGGCAACAGCGTCACGCTCTTGGGTTAACTCAGCTTCAGTTACTTCCATTTTAGCCTGACTGAATTCATTGATGCTCAAGCCCTGTACAATTTCCCATTGGCCATTTTTGCAACGACAAGGGAAAGAGTAGACCAGGCCTTCGGTAATACCGTATGAGCCATCAGAGTAAACACCCATGCTGACCCAGTCGTCACCGTCTGTGCCTAGCGCCCATGTACGAACATGGTCAATGGCGGCATTAGCGGCTGATGCAGCTGAAGAAGCACCACGTGCCTTAATGATGGCTGCGCCGCGCTGTTGAACAGTTGGAATAAAGTCGTTTTCGTACCATGCTTGGTCAACTTGATCGATAGCTGGCGTACCAGCGACTTTCGCGGTGTACAAATCGGGGAACTGAGTAGCGGAGTGGTTACCCCAAACAACCATATTGGTTACGTCATCTACAGTCTTGCCAGTTTTCTGGGCAATCTGAGTCTTTGCGCGGTTGTGGTCCAAACGCATCATTGCGGTAAAGTTCTGCGCAGGAATACTCGGCGCGTTACGCTGTGTGATCAGAGCGTTGGTGTTAGCAGGGTTACCGACTACCAATACTTTTATGCTCTTGCTGGCGTTGTCGTCAATAGCTTTACCTTGCACTGAGAAAATAGCGGCATTAGCTTCTAGCAAGTCTTTACGCTCCATACCTGGTCCACGGGGACGGGCGCCAACCAGCAAGGCATAATCGCTATCTTTAAAGCCAACGTTGGGGTCATCAGTACAGACAACACCGGCTAACAGCGGGAATGCACAGTCGTCCAGTTCCATTTTTACGCCTTCTAGGGCTTCCATGGCAGGAGTGATATCCAACAATTGCAGAATAACGGGCTGATCTGCACCAAGCATAGCGCCGGAGGCAATGCGGAATAACAGTGCATAGCCAATTTGGCCAGCTGCACCAGTAACGGTAACGCGTACGGGTTGTTTCATGGAAAGGTTCCTGTTTTTAGCTTTCAGTAGCTTGCGTGTGCCCATAAGAAGATCTGCTGACTACCTGATCTTATATAGACTAAATTTGGGGGCACATTCTAGTGATTTAGCCGCTAAACTTCCACTACCATCGCGGCAGATATTTTTGGCGATATTGCGTAGAATGCGCCGCTTAGCTAACAGGGTACTCAATTCGTGATCGAACAGTCAAAAAAACAGAACATAGAATTCAATAAGCTGCACAAGCGCTTGCGTCGATATGTGGGTAAAGCGATTGAAGACTATCAGATGATAGAGCAGGGTGATCGGGTGATGGTTTGCCTGTCAGGCGGCAAAGATTCTTTTGCCATGCTGGATATATTAATGAATTTACAGCGCAGTGCGCCAGTAGACTTCGAACTTGTGGCAGTCAATATGGACCAGAAGCAGCCGGGTTTTCCAGAGCATGTACTACCGGCCTATCTCGATGCTCTCGATATTGAATATTATATTGTTAATAAAGATACCTACTCGGTGGTGAAACAGAAGATTCCCGAAGGAAAAACTACCTGCGGTCTATGCTCGCGTCTGCGTCGCGGTACTTTATACGCCTTCGCTGAAAATATTAACTGTAATAAAATCGCCTTGGGTCATCACCGTGACGACATGGTAGAAACTTTGTTCCTTAATATGTTTTATGGCTCGAAAATGGCTTCTATGCCGCCTAAGTTGCTGTCAGATGATAAGCGCAACGTGGTGATTCGCCCTATGGCATATTGTAAGGAGTCTGATTTAATCGATTATGCCAAGGTTAAAGAATTCCCCATTATTCCTTGTAACCTCTGTGGTTCGCAGGAGAACCTACAAAGACAGAATATAAAAGCCATGTTGCAGCAGTGGGAACGTGATCAACCAGGTAGGGTTCAAAGTATTTTTGGCGCGATGCAGAAGGTAGCGCCTTCGCAATTAGCCGACAGCCGTTTATTTGATTTTGCTAATCTGTCTGTGGATCGCAGTGGTGAGCGTGGAGAATACAAGTATGAAGGTGTGGAAGTTTCGTCTTCTAGTATTCCAACCGAGGTGCAAATTATTGATGCGGCATTGCTAGGCTAACGCTCAGTAACTAGCTTTTTTGTCGGCAATGCTAATGCGTATCTTTGTTCATTAAAATCGGTTTTCTAATTGGCAGAGAATCGGCCTGAATTAATTTCACCGCACACGATGCGAGGTCAGACCAATAAATTCAAGCAGTTTGTGAGGTTTTGCTCTTACCTCAGGTAGAAACCGTTGACACTTTGTTTATTCAAAAATCTTAATAATAAACCCCATTCACTTAATGCGAGAATATTATGTTTAATAATTATCGGACAGCTGTAAGCAAGTTTCTTTTTCTCTGGCTGCTAATCAATAGCGGCTTAATCCAACCGCTAATGGCCGATACTACTGTACTCATCACCGGTGCCAATCGCGGCATTGGTCTGGAGTTTGTACGCCAATATGCCGAGCGCGGTTATACGGTTATCGCTACTGCCCGAAAACCTGAAAAGGCAAAGGCATTGCAAGCAATGGCTGTAAGCAATGTAAAAATAATTATTGAGCCGTTAGATGTGACTGACTTAGAGGCTATTGACGGGCTGGCAAAAAAATATCAGGGTCAGCCGATTGATATTTTGCTGAACAATGCCGGAGTCACTGGCAATCCGCAAAAGACTCAGCAGTTTGGCCAAATTGATTACGATGCTTTTGACCGGGTATTTCACGTTAATGTGGTGGGCCCATTGAAAATGACCGAGGCTTTTATTGAGCATGTTGCTGCCAGTGACATGAAAAAAATCATCTCGGTATCTAGTAGTATGGGTTCAATTCAAAAATCTTTTGGAGGCGCTTATTTTTATCGCGCCAGTAAATCGGCCTTGAATATGGTGATGCGCAGTTTAGCGCGCGATACCAGTTTGAAGTTTAAAAAGCGCGGCATCATTATTGGATTGGTCAATCCTGGCCCGACTGATACCGATATGATGAAGGCGTTAAAAGAACGTGGTGCGAAGTTGCGTGACAGCTCGGTAGCCACGGCAGATATGATCCGCAATATTGATGATCTGACGATAAAAACCAGCGGCAGTTTTCTGCAATATGACGGTTCTGTAATTCCCTGGTAGTGACGGCTTTATCGGGTCAGTACAGATTTTAACTGTTCCACTTCATCAATCCCTACAGTGTGCCTTTAACTTTTGTATGACACCAATTTAATGCGTAATAACAAGGCCTATAAGTATAGCGCCGCTTAGTGGTATTGTCCGCATAGACAGTCCGGTTTATATATATTGATGCGCTATCAAGTGTGACCTCACCTAACGCAGTCTGTTATGGGGGTCTAGGTTTCCTAAGTAAGTCGTTATTGAACACTTATATATTTAGCAGGGTTATTGAA
>JBNMPW010000183.1:0-4972 GCA_051277205.1 Oceanicoccus sp.
GCCCTAACCCCGGCGCAATGTCCAAAGACATCATCGCGGCTTCCACCAAGAAAGTCGCAGAACCACACATAGGATCAATCAATTGCGTTAAACCGCAATCTCTTCCCCAGCCAGCACGCATCAATAGGCCGGCCGCGAGGTTTTCTTTCAGTGGCGCCATACTGCCTTGTTGACGATAACCACGGCGATGCATACTTTCGCCCGATAAATCGATGCTTACCGTGACAACTTCACGTTTAATACGCAAAGCGATACGCACATCTGGCTGCTCTTTTTGAACATTTGGGCGCTCACCAGATAGCTCAACGAAATAGTCAGCAATCGCATCTTTGGCACGCACCGCACCAAACTGAGTATTGCGAATATGATGATTAGTACCGTGGCAATCAATGGCAATAGTATCGCTTGCTGACATGTGATCAGACCACTTAATCGCCTTCACGCCGTCATAAAGTTCATCGGCTGAATCGATTTTAAAGTTCGCGATCGGCAGCATCACTCGGGTTGCAACACGAGACCAAAGACACGCTTTATACATGCCTTCTAAATCGGTGGTTAATTTAACCTGCCCTTCGCCAAAACGGGTTTGTGTTAGGCCTTCATCATGCAGTTCTTTTTCTAAGACATTTTCCAATCCAAGAGGACAGGTTATCTCTAATGCGTAAACCTGACTTGCTGAATCCGTTGTCTGTAATATAGTGCTCATTTTAAAATTACTTTTTTAAATTTGAATGAATATTCGATATAAAAAGAAGGCGGAATCATTTTCCGCCTGCCACACAAGGCGCCCACTGGACACCTTGTTTTTCAATTCGATCTGTTTAAATGCCTAAATCAAGCTCTCGATAATAAGCGTCTGTGCTTGCTATCGCTTCTTTAATCAATTCTGGACCCTGATAAATCAAGCCAGAATAAATTTGTACCAATCTCGCACCAGCCTGAAGTTTTTCAACCGCATCCGCGCCACTTGAAATACCACCTACACCTATAATAGGTAATGTGTCTTTCAAATGCTCCGCTAACACTTTAACCACATGAGTCGATGCGTCACGTACTGGCGCGCCGCTCAGCCCACCAGCTTCTTTTTCAAACTGGTGGCCTAAAACAGCATCACGAGACAGCGTCGTATTGGTTGCAATAATACCATCAACACCCTGTTCTACTAATGTATCGGCGACCATTTTAATTTCATCATCACTCATATCTGGCGCAATTTTTACGGCCAATGGAACACGCTTACCATGTTCTGCTTCATAACGATCTCGAGCCGCCACCAGCGGCGCAATTAATTGCGCCAAGCTTTCTCCAAATTGAAGACTGCGTAACCCAGGTGTATTCGGCGAGCTGATGTTTGCCGTAATATAATCGGCGTAAGGAATAACCGCTTCTAAGCACGCTAAATAATCCGCCGCGGCATCTTCCACAGACGTGGTTAGGTTTTTACCAATATTCACACCCAATATACCCGGATAACGATGAGACTTTATCCGTGATACTAAATGATCCACGCCTTTGTTGTTAAAGCCCATGCGATTGATAATCGCATCATGCTCAGGTAACCGAAAAAGACGTGGCTTAGGATTACCAGCCTGCCCTTTAGGCGTCACGGTTCCGACTTCTACAAAACCGAAACCTAAAGCCCCTAATGCTTCAAAAGCGTCTGCATTCTTATCCAATCCAGCCGCTAAACCCACTGCATTGGGAAAACGCAAACCCATCACATCAACGGGCTTCGTAGATGGTAATCCACCTAAAAGCTTATTCAAACCCAATCGACTGCTTGCTGCAAGAAGATCCAATGACAATTCATGAGACACTTCTGGGTCTAATTTAAAAAGTAACGAGCGAGCAAGTTGGTACATAGTTAGGGCTCCTAGACAATTGAGATTAGGTGAATGCTGTATCTTAGCTGTGCTATCGAATTTGAGTGACGCCAATCAATTTATTCATGTCATCAAACTCTACTTCAAACACACCGTAGATCCCTTGGTGCGTTACAAAGCGCTGAAAGGCGGACAAAGGCAACTGTACTTTACGTCCATCTAGGCTACTCGCGACTAGATTTTTCGCTGAACCAGCATACATAGCCTCATATTTAAAAGCGGGCAAAGCCACATTTAAAACCACTTTTGCCATTTTTTCTTCCTGTGCTTACATTACCCTTACAGATATCACTCTGTGCGTAAAGATTTGAATCCGATAAGATGAAGACTATTATATTGCGTTGACACTTTTTTTGACAGAAGTATAAGGAATCTAGGTTCGATGGTAGCTGTAATTGAACAATTAAAAGACCACCTAAATCGCGCCGTCGTCGGCCAACCAGACTTAACCCATGAATTACTCGTCGCATTAATTGCGAATGGTCATGTGTTGCTAGAAGGGCCACCAGGTATCGCAAAAACCACCGCCGCCAAAGCGTTGGCCAGTGCCATCGACAGCCGTTTCCAACGTATTCAATTTACCCCTGATTTATTACCCGGCGACGTTACGGGTTCCGATATTTACCAACAAGAAACCGGCCAGTTCAGTTTCATCCCCGGCCCTATCATGAACGATATCGTGCTGGCCGACGAGATCAACCGCGCGCCTGCCAAAGTACAATCTGCGTTATTAGAAGCCATGGGCGAAAGACAAGTTACAGTGGGCAACCATAGCTACACTTTATCGGATTTGTTCTTTGTTATTGCGACACAAAATCCGATTGAGCAAGAAGGGACGTATCCGTTACCAGAAGCCCAACTTGATCGTTTTATGATGAAGATTAACCTTGGTTATCCCAGTGCCGCTAGCGAACTAGAAGTACTAAGATTAGTGAGACAACAGGATCTTCATAAAACGTCCATAAGTACCTCTCAGCCCTTGTGTAAACCAAGCGACATTTTGGCACTGCAACAAAAAGCCTTGTCCTTATACATGTCGGAAAGTGTCGAGCAATACATAGTGCAATTGGTCATGGCCACGAGACAGCCTGAGCTTTATTTAGGCGATGCAGGTAAAGGAACGAACTTAATTGAGTTTGGCGCTAGCCCACGCGGCACATTGGCTCTCGATCGTTGCGCACGGGCAAACGCTTTATTGGATGGACGGGACTTTGTAACGCCCGATGATGTGCGTCAAATTGCGTTACCGGTTTTGCGCCATCGCATCATTACTACCTTTGAAGCCCAAGCCGCCGGGTTATCCGTTGACGATCTATTAAAACGATTGATTAGTCACGTTCCAGCGTTGTAACTCAAGGCTCACTAACTCAAAGAACAGCAATACAAGGCCCCCTAAACGATGAGCCCATTATTATCACCCGAGTCTCCTGAGTTGGATGACGCCCATTTTGCCCTATTAGCACATTACGCTAAGCATTTAGGGCGAGCACCAAAAGCCATTCGCTTTGCAACGAATGCCGGTGATCGCCGCTCTCGACAAAAGGGTCACGGCATGGAAATGCTCGAACTACGTGCCTATCAAGCCAGCGATGACTTAAGACACATCGACTGGCGTGTTACGGCTCGTACCGGTCAAGCACATACTCGGCTTTACGCGCAGGAAAACGATCACCAGCGGCTTTTATTGTTAGATCTTTCTAGTAGCGCCTACTTTGGAACACGTCACACTTTTATTTCCACACGACTGATCCAGCTGGCAGGTATTATTGCATGGCGCTCAAAACAGCAAGGCGACACGCTCTCCTACCGTTTAACCTACGGCTCGGAAGAACACGCCAGCAATAAATCTGGAACCCTGTCGTCGCTATTAAGCCAACTAAAAGAGGCGTCTCACCTAGAACACAGAACCAATGAGAGTCGCCCTGATAGTATTTGGTCAAACACCTTGCTAACAAATAAGATGCACAATAAAGACGTGATTATTCTGACGGACAAACAAACGTGGAGCGACAGCGAAGAAAGCACACTAATGCAGCTCGCCAAACACAATTCGGTACATTGGATACAAATCATCGATAGCAATGTTTATAACCTGCCCGCAGGCCAATATCAGATGGCCGACCGTCACGGCGTCAAACAAGTGAACATTAGTAAACACAGTATGCAGCAGGCAAAAATAGATTTTTTTGAACAAAATGCGCTGATGCGTAAAAAACTGGCCGCGTTTGGTATTCGCCACCAACTATTTGACATCACTGAATCACCAGAAAAAATAGCGCGCTATTTGCTGTCTCAAGGAGCGCTACACTGATGCCTACCGCTCCCGTACAGGCAACCATAGATTTGCCCAACAAAGCCTACTTACTGCCTCAATCTATCCCTATGTGGCCGCCTGTTTGGTGGACTTGGTTGGTCTTGGCTACCATTGTCCTATTGATAATTGGCGTCGTTATGTTCTTTTATCGACGCCATCAAAAATACGCCTATCGTCGAGAAGCACTCTCTACCATCAGAGCAACATCAAGTGAATTGGCAGACAAAGCCTGCATTTTACTGTGTCATGAAATGATTCGTCGCTGTCTGATAAGTGAAGGGGAAAACGAAATAGCGGCCTTACCTAGCGCCACGCTGCTACAAAAAATTGACAGCGCCATGCCAGAAAAACATCGCTTTTCGGCACTGGGTTCTGACTTCGTAGATGGGCTATACCGCGACCATATTGAGTTAACCCCTGAACAGCGGAAAGAAATGATAAACGTCACTTGCTACTGGATAAGGAAACACCATGCTTGAGCTTTCTTGGCCTTGGTTTCTGCTTATTCTACCCTTGCCATTCATCCTGTATTTCCTTCCCAAAACCAAAGTGAAAGGCGATGGCATCTGGTGGGGCAATACGTCACAACTAATTCATCATCAGGGCAATAACGTTCTTCCTAGAAACCCAACACTTAGATATGCCTGCTTAGCACTTAGCTGGTTTTTGTTGGTATTGGCCATAGCTCAACCGGTCTGGTTAGGCGAACCAACAAAAGTCACACCATCTGGGCGTGACTTACTTATCGCGTTGGATTTATCGGGCAGCATGCAAG
>JBNMPW010000184.1:0-4870 GCA_051277205.1 Oceanicoccus sp.
CAAATCCGAGTTAATGGTATTGTTTAGATAGTACTCTAATTCGTTTTGGCCATAGCCAGCACTGATGTCATAGTACATCTCATTGGCCATTTCACCTTTTAGGCCAACCACAAACGTGGTATCGGTTTGATCACCATCAAGAAACGGCGTGTAGCCCGCTGGCAAGGTATTCACATCAACCAGTGTTGGGTGGTTAGGAGCACGATAGAAAAATCGATAACGACCCTCTGTATCGGCATAACCACCATGCGTATAAAGCTCACCGATATCGCCAAGATCGATACCTGCATTAAAGAAGAAACGGCTGCCACTGGTTTCAGGACGCCCCCACGTTTGAACAAGCGGCGAATCATCAAAAGGGCTATCAGCGCCCACGCCTGAAACTCCGGCATTTACTAGGGCCTGTGCATTGGGACGCTGCTTACCACGCGATAATGCTTCGTTATCATTGGTTTCAAAACTAAGGTTTACAAAACCGGCATCACCTAGACCAAAACCGATGTTGCCCGCTAAGCTCTCGCTTGTTTCACCGTCAAAAAACTCACCGTACTGAACCACAACCTTGCCGCCCTCATCGGCGTCTTTCAGTTGAAAGTTCATCACCCCAGCAATGGCATCAGAACCATACTGCGCTGCCGCACCATCACGAAGTACTTCGATACTTTTTACGGCAATGCTAGGGATCATGCCGATATCTACACCGTGGGCACCGTTACCTGCCGCCGGGGCAAAGAACTGAACCAAGGATGAGCGGTGACGGCGTTTGCCGTTAACCAGTATTAAGGCTTGATCCGGCGCCATACCTCGTAAGGAGGTTGGACGGATAAAGGCACTACCATCACCGGTGGCGGGTGTTGCCGTATAGGAAGGTACTAAAGATTTAAGGGTATCCGTTAAATCTGCCTGATTACCAAAGGCCGCCAAATCTGTTTCAGAAAAAACATCGATCGGAACTGTTGAATCCGTTGCCGTACGTGCTTTTGAACTCCGTGTACCAATGGTAACGACTTCTTCTATCGTTGTATTACTGGCTACTTGTTGGCCTTCTTCTGCTGCAACAGCGTTATTGGTCGTAATAGATAGGATGGCGGCACTTAACAGCCACTTATTAGAGTGTTTCATAGTGTATCCCCTGGTGATCTAAAAGATCATGAATTTTTGCTTATTTAGGGTATGTAAGCTTCCCACTACCTGTAAAACTTAATCAGGACATCGAGTGGACAGTTTTACGTTGATATTGTTATATAGCTGCCTTGCGTGGTTATTATGATCCCGCTTAAGCAGTACAATATAAACTCCCCTACTTTCGAATTTAGCCCATCAAATTGTAGATAGCAAGCCACCATTAACTTATCTTTACTCAGCCCAAAAAAATACTTGACGTGGAGACACCTTTAGCTTTTAAGCCAAGCACAAAGCCTATCGATAGCTTCGACTGTTTTTGGACAATATATGCGAATAAAGCCCTCATCGATACTCTCCAGGGTTTTCACCGCGGCTAACGCCGCCGCACCATCAAAATCAACCAAGGCAATACGCATCGAAAGCTCTTGCTCAGGGCGCCCGAAAGCCTCTCCTGGTAACACAGCAACGTTTGTCTCAAGGAGCAGCTTTGAACATAACTCTTCACTCGTGCTGACTGATAGTTTCTGACGTAGATAATCGACATTGGGGAATAAATAAAATCCACCGCAGGGTTGCGCTAGCGTCGCCCCTGACTCGGACAGCTTTTTATAGCCATAACCCAGTAACTGCTCTAGCACCATTCTCGCTCCTCGCAAATAACACTCTATTTCGGCGCTGTCTTTAAAAGCTTCAATAGCCGCATACTGAACAGGGCTGCTAACGGCACTGAAGGTTTCCGTAGCAAGTACCGTCATTGTTTCTCTTAATGCTTGCAACTCTTTTGGAAAAACAAATGCCCCTAAGCGCCAACCACCGGCACCACACCACTTGCTAAGCCCATTGCTGATTATCGTGCCCTCTGGATAGAATCGAGCAATAGATAAATGTTCATTTTTAAAATGCAGCCCACTGTATATTTCATCGGACAACACCAATATTTTATAACGCCGTGCCACCTCTGCAATTTTTTCTAATTGAGCAGCAGTATATGAACCTCCGGTTGGATTAACTGGATAGTTTAAAACCAGCAGACGAGGCTTTGCCGGATCAGCAGCACACAGTTGTTCCAGCGCCGCCGGCACTAGATCAGGGTCCGTAGACAAACTACCGGGCAACCAGCTGATTTCTCGTCCAAGAATTTGTGCCTGCGGTGCGTATGAAACCCAACTAGGGGACGGCAATACCAGTTCCGATTCAACAACGGACTGCAAAATATACATTAACTCTTTTGTGCCGGGGCCGACCAATACTTGCTCTGGATTAAACGTCAAGTGCTCAGTTCTTTTAAAGTACTGACAAATACTCTCACGCAATTCCAATAAACCTTGCACCGGCAAATAGGCTTTTTGAAAAGCATTTTTTTTCAATGCCTCAACGACCATATCCGGCACCGGAAATGGAGACTGACCAAAGCCCAACCGAAAAACTTGCTCGCCCTTATCAACCATACGCTGACATTGCTCATTAATCGCCAGTGTCGCCGATGCTTTTAAGCCACTAAAATTTTTGTTGATGGTATAAACGGGGGGGGTAGAGCCCGATGAATTCATGACGTACCTCTGAATGTGGTGTGTCGTTTGAAGTTGAGTATTTAAGCACACAGGTGAAATTAATCCAGCAATCTTTCAGCCTCAAATAAGAAAATGAGCATCCTTTGATTTCTTATTTCATGCGAGTATTCAACTAATGTAGTTTGACGCTATTGTTACAGATTAATATCTACCTTTACTCATCATGCCGGCCTGAATATATGGATAACACCTCAACACTTTGCTATTGCGCTTCAGTCGCCCCCTTTAGCGACTGCTGCCAGCCATTGTTCAATGGAAGCCAGCAAGCCAAGACTGCTGAGCAGCTAATGCGATCGCGCTTCAGCGCCTTCTGCACTGCCAATATCGATTATCTAATAGCCAGCCACCACCCCAGTAAACGGCAGGCTGATGACCATCAAAACTTGGCCTCCACCACTGAGCATTGTCATTGGCTAAAATTAGACATCATCAGCACAGAAGCTGGCAGTGCTAAGCATAATCAAGGCAAGGTAGAGTTTATCGCCTATTACTTGGATACAGAGCCTTCTGATAAGGAGCATGCCGACACTAACAATGTCCCCGCCCGCCTAGCCCAACTGCATGAACAATCGCGATTTATCAAGCAAGAAGGACGCTGGTACTACCTCGATGGCATTATTCAGACATCACCGGCCAGTATTAAATGGCCCCGCAATGAAAGCTGCTACTGTGGCAGCGGTCACAAATATAAGCGTTGCTGTGCCCGTTAAGCCACGAGCGGCCTAGCTTTAGTAGCGGTTTTGCCAACTAGATCTCTGTTTACGGGCATATACTACGGTTAATATATGGGCAAGCGAAACATTTAAGCGAACCCTGATTAACCAAAACCTGCTGACTGTATTAGTTACTATGCGATCACTACTAACATTGGCCTTAAGTTTCACTCTGTTAGCCTCCTATCTGGAAGCGATAGTGCAATCCAGCCCAGTAAATATGCAGGATATAGCGGGCAGCAAAGTTATCCGTGATGTTACCGCACCACTTTCACCCATTCAATCAGTCAGTTACCCGCAGCAACAGCAACGTCCATTGCGCCCTAGTCTCAATCTGCGCATTCCCGACCTAGTGCGCTTCGAGAGCCATCAGCTAAATAATCAGGCTAGCAGTTTTGACCTGTTCAATGCCAAACCAAAATCATCCATCAGCTACAACGCTGAATTGGTGTTTGATGCCGACAAAGGCGAAAGCATCACCGGCGGTAAAATAAACATCCGTATCCCGCTCAGCTAGCGCCCTCCAGTGAAACTATTGCTTTAGCTTAGCGGCCAAAGCCCCTATAATCCGCGCACATTCCCGGTGCACTGTCACCCCCAGCGAGATCTCCCCATGTCATCCCCCGAAGTCACCAGTTTTAAAGAGCTGGCGCTATCTGCACCTGTTCAAAAAGCCATCGAGAAAGTGGGCTATGAGCAGCCGTCCCCAATTCAAGCGGCTGCCATCCCGCTGCTGCTCAATGGCGATGACTTACTGGGTGTTGCGCAAACTGGTACCGGTAAAACTGCCGCCTTCGCATTACCGCTATTAAGCAAGATCGACCTTAAGCAAAGCAGCCCGCAAATCTTGGTTTTAGCGCCAACCCGAGAGCTCGCAATTCAGGTCGCCGAAGCGTTTAAAACTTATGCCAGTGAAATGAAAGGTTTCCACGTACTGCCTATCTACGGCGGTCAGGATATGAGTGGCCAACTGCGTCAACTCAAGCGTGGCGTACATGTGGTGGTTGGCACCCCAGGACGGGTAATGGATCACCTGCGACGCAAAAGCCTCAACCTCGACAACCTGAAAAGCCTGGTGCTCGACGAAGGCGACGAAATGCTACGCATGGGTTTTATTGACGACGTCGAATGGATTTTGGAACACACCCCCAAAGAACGCCAAGTCGCATTATTTTCTGCCACCATGCCCAAACCGATTCGCAAAGTCGCTGACCGTTACCTTAACAACCCGAAAGAAGTCAGTATTAAAAGCGACACCGCCACCGCCGCAGACATCGAACAAAGCCACTTAATCGTCAACGGCTTTGAGCGTAAACTGGATGCCATTACTCGTATTCTTGAAAGCGACGATTTCGATGCCATGATCATTTTTGTGCGCACCAAAACCGCCACCGCAGAACTGGCTGAAAAACTCGAAGCCCGTGGCTATTCAGCCTCCGCGATGAACGGTGACATGAATCA
>JBNMPW010000185.1:0-4854 GCA_051277205.1 Oceanicoccus sp.
AATGCGGCCTTACACCCTAGATTATATCTCGCGTATTTTTACCGACTTTGAAGAGCTGCATGGCGACCGCCATTTTGCCGATGATAAAGCTATTGTCGGTGGCTTAGCCCGTTTAGACGGTGAGCCCGTAATGGTTATCGGCCAAGAAAAAGGCCGCGGCGTAAAACAAAAAGTAGCCCGTAATTTCGGTATGCCAAAACCTGAAGGTTACCGTAAAGCCCTGCGTTTGATGGAAATGGCAGAGCGTTTTAAATTGCCGATCATTACGCTTATCGACACTCCGGGGGCTTACCCCGGTATCGACTCCGAAGAGCGCGGGATTAGTGAGGCCATTGCTACTAATCTGGCCGTCATGTCACGGCTGAAAACGCCCATTATCTGTATGGTGATCGGCGAAGGTAGCTCTGGTGGTGCCCTCGGTATTGGGGTTGGCGACCATTTGGCGATGCTGCAATATTCGACCTATTTTGTTATTTCGCCAGAAGGTTGTGCCAACATTATTTGGAAAACATCTGACAAAGCCCCTGATGCAGCAGAAGCTATGGGTCTAACCTCAACAGTATTGCAAGGTTTAGGTATCGTCGATGCCACTGTTAAGGAGCCTTTAGGGGGTGCTCATCGCGATATGGATCTAACCGCCAGTCTCATTAAAGCCCATTTGATCGAACAGTTAGCTGACCTTAAAAGTCTGCCTGAAGACGAATTATTAGATAAGCGTTACGAGCGCTTAATGTCCTACGGTAACGGCTAGCAGTTGGCCGCTGCCAGCTAATACTCACTCCTGATGAAAATGCTAAGCGCGCAATCCCTCTTAACAACCGTAGCCCCTTATCTGACAGCACCGCGTTGGCTGGTTGCCTACAGCGGCGGTGTCGACTCCCATGTATTGCTAACGTTGCTGTCGGCAATTGCTAATCATCCTCCTATTATTGCCCTTTATATTGATCACCAATTGCACCCTCAATCTAAAGCGTGGGCCGAACACTGTCGGCAGCAGGCTGTCGCTTTAGGCCTGCCATTTAAGGCTGTGACCGTCGATGTGGCCGTGGGCGGTAATCTAGAAGCCAAGGCTAGAAACGCTCGCTATCAGGCCTTTGGTGACGAGTTACAGCCAGCAGAAGTGCTGATGTTAGGGCACCATCAAGACGATCAGGTGGAAACCTTTATGCTGCGCTTACTGCGTGGCAGTGGTCGCAAAGGCGCGGCGGCGATGCCAAGGTCTCGTCCATTGGATAAAGGGTTATTGCTGCGACCGCTGTTGGATTATTCCCGCGTCGAACTCGAAATCTATGCCAATCAGCAACAACTGCGGTGGATTGAAGACCCCAGTAATGCCAGCCTCGATTTTGATCGCAATTTTCTGCGCCAGCAATGGCTGCCTGAATTGGCTAAGCGCTGGCCTCAATACCGCCAAACCCTGACTCGGGCGGCTAAATTGAGTGACGAAGCCGCGCAATTAAATCAACAATTGGCTGAGTTGGATGCCGATCAATTGTCAGTAGATTTAAGGGCTGAGGCCATCTCGATTACGGTGTTGCAAACGTTGCCGCCTATTCGGCAAAAAAACCTGCTGCGTTATTGGCTGCAACGTCGTCGTTTACCAATGCCCAGCGCTCAGCAATGTCAGGCTATGCTCGATCAGGTCATTAATGCGGGTGCCGATGCCGAACCTCTGTTGCAATGGCCCGGTGTAGATATACGCCGCTTTAAAAGTCAGTTATATGCAATGCCCGCTTTGCCCGCGATGCCGGCAAACCAATTTTTTGCGTGGTCACATCAGCAGCCGATAGCGCTGGCGGGGGTCGGTACTTTATCGGCAGAACCTAGTACGGGTAACGGCTTGGCGGTTGATCGAATATCCGCCGAACTCCATATTCGCTTTCGGATTGGCGGCGAGCGCTGTCAGCCTGCCGGTAGGCCTCATTCACAAACCTTAAAAAAGTTGCTGCAAGAATATACACTGCCACCCTGGTTACGCGATAGAGTGCCGTTGCTTTACTGCGGAGATGATTTGGTCGCGGTGGGTGATTTGTTTGTCTGTGAAGGCTGGCAGGCAAGCCCACAACAAGCCGGTTTAGTTTTGCGTTGGCTAAGGTCCACCAATACCCTCACAAAATAAAGTTGCCTCGTTGGGTGAGAATAAGCCACCGAAGCTTTATAATCCTGCTGCTGTAGCAGTGCTGTAGTTTGGCTTATGGTTAACAGTAACCGATTGAATTTTCTAGCAGAGTAATCTTAATGACCGTTCGTACCCGAATCGCACCTTCGCCAACCGGTGACCCCCATGTGGGCACGGCTTATATTGCTTTGTTTAATCTGTGTTTTGCCCGTAAACACGGGGGCACGTTTGTGCTGCGCATTGAAGATACCGATCAAACCCGTTCTACCCCAGAATCGGAACAAGCTATTTTTGATTCGCTGCGCTGGATGGGTTTGGAGTGGGATGAAGGCCCCGATGTTGGCGGCGATTTTGGCCCTTATCGGCAGAGTGAACGCCGTGATACGTATCGCCAGTATGCTGAGCAATTAATTGAAAAAAACCATGCTTTTCGTTGTTATCGCACGGCTGCCGAGTTGGATGAATTGCGCGCCGGCTTGAAAGAGCAGGGCATTAATCGAGCTCTAAAGCCCTATGATCTGGCACTGCCGGCTGACGAAGTTGTCAAGCGAGAAGCGGCGGCTGCGCCCTATGTTATTCGGATGAATGTACCCGAAGGCGGCAAAGTTGAGATCGATGATATGCTACGTGGCAGCATGGAGTTGGATTGGGCTTTGGTTGATGCCCAGATTTTGTTGAAGTCTGACGGCATGCCCACTTATCACTTAGCCAATGTGGTAGACGATCACCTGATGGAAATAACACATGTGCTAAGAGGCGAGGAGTGGATCAACTCTGCGCCCAAGCATAAATTACTGTACCAATACTTTGGCTGGGATATGCCAGTGCTTTGTCATTTACCGCTATTGCGTAACCCCGACAAATCCAAACTCAGCAAACGCAAAAATCCGACCTCAATTATGTATTATCAACGGATGGGTTATTTGCCAGAAGCGCTGGTGAATTATCTTGGTCGGATGGGTTGGTCTATGCCTGATGAACGCGAAAAATTTAGCCTGCAAGATATGTTGGATAACTTTGACATTCAACGCGTCAGTCTCGGTGGCCCGATCTTTGATGTCGAAAAACTCAGCTGGTTGAACGGCATGTGGATTCGCGAAGATCTGTCCCAGCAGCAGCTAGCCCAGCGCTTACATGATTGGGCGCTGAACAAAGACTTGATGATGCAAATTTTGCCGCATGCCCAACAACGGATGGAAACTTTAAGTGATTTTGTACCGCTGGCGAGTTTCTTTGCATCGGGCATGTTGCCCATCACTGCCGACAGCTTTGCCACTGGCAAGCTGCAAGCTGATGATTTGGTTGAAGCCTTACAGTTTGCATTATGGAAATTAGAAGCGCTTCGAGATTGGCAGCGTGATGCCATCTTTAGCGACATGAAAATTTTGGCAGACAGCTTAGATATTAAGGTGAAGGATTTCTTTGCGCCGTTGTTTATTGCTATATCCGGTAGCATCGCATCAATATCAGTGATCGACTCCATGGCTATTCTGGGTCCTGATCTCAGTCGGGCCAGAATCCGCTATGCCATTGAGTTATTGGGTGGTGTTGGTAAGAAGAAGCTCAAAAAGATGGAAAAAGCATACGCTAATTTAGTAGGCTAAGCTGTTGATCGAACTAGAGTTATTCGTCAATCACGACTATGCTAAATCCAGCAAAGTAATTAACAATAGGTATTAGTTTCAAATGAATCTTACGATTAAGTCCCCCGCCGCAATTTGTCGCAGCCTATTGCTGTTGATGATGCTGTGTTCAATATCTCCAGCCTGGGGTTTGGGGTTGGGCGAATTGCGCTCTAATTCTTTCCTTGGCGAGCCACTAGACGCAACTATTGTGATCAGTAACACCGAAGGAGCCGACTACGGCCCGGCACAAATTCTGGTGCGTAATCTGCAAGTTAAAGAAGCGTCGCAATTGGGCATTGATCTGGCCGGTGGTTTTCAACGTTTTCGAGTTATTCCAGTGATGGATCGGGGTAAGCTGGCGATTAAGCTCACCACTACCGACCCAGTAAACGAACCGTTCTTAAATGTGTTGATCGAATTGAAGTGGCCTACAGGCACCGTTTATCGTGAATACGCGCTATTGATGGATCTCAAGATGGTTGCTCGCAGCACAGAGCCAAGCGCGCCATTGGCAGACGCATCAGCCAGACCATCAACAAACAGTACATTATCTACTGAGCTCCCTGGCAGCGAAGATTATCGCGTGCGCAGCGGCGATAGCTTATCTAAAATTGCAGGCCGTATTGTCGCCGACACCGATACCCGCCGCACAGATATGATGCAATGGTTATTGGATAACAACCCTCGCGCCTTTGTAAACAATGACCCCAATCGCTTATTGGCCGGCGCCAACTTGGTATTGCCGGCCAGCCAGCAATACCCACTGCCTACCGCCGTCCAACGGCCAGCACGGCCGCAACCGCAAATGACTGCAGCTGAGCCTGAGTTGTCACCAAATCGGGTGCCTGCCGCTGAAGTCGTAGACCAAGCGACCACTAAAAAACTTACCATCGTCACCGCCAATATCAGCCAAGAGAGCATAATGAATGGCGAGCCGATATCCGATGGTAACGTCAATGCGATGCGCAACCGCCTACAGGTAACTAACGAAGAAATTGATCGTTTGAGCCGTGAAAATCAAGTTATGCAGCAGCGTTTGAAAGATATTGAGCAAGCGGATTATGTCACTAGTCTTGAGCGCTTATTAGCGCTTAAAGATCAAGAGAGCAA
>JBNMPW010000186.1:0-4780 GCA_051277205.1 Oceanicoccus sp.
AGAAGCGCCTACTTTTGGTGCCTGAAAACAAAATCATCTTCCGTGAAAGGTCTCACTATAGAGGGTACATTCTGAATAGAAAGCCCTCTACAGCAATAATAAAACGACTAGGTCGCTTTACATTCTATACGTTACTCTGAATCTTCTAAATTCATTGCTGCTGGCGTGATTTCAACATCGCTTTCTTGTGGAGCTGGCTCATCTGCTAAGCCCGCGGTTAAGCTTGCTTCAATTGCTGCAATATCATCAACCATCTCTTCGTAATCATCTTCTTCCTTCTCGGTTAAGATGCTTGGGCCGATAAAACCTTCTTCGATTTCACGTAAAGCAATTACGGTTGGCTTGTCATTCTCTGGCGGCACCATTGGATCTTTACCACCAGTCGCGAGTTGACGCGCTCTTTTTGTACCCACCATTACTAATTCAAAACGGTTATCTACATGATCTAAACAATCTTCAACGGTGATACGAGCCATAATAATTTTCCAAAAGTAATCGGGAATAACAAAAAGAATCTACTATTTCGTTCAAAGTATTTAATATCAACAGCAATTAGCTCAAAAAACAGCTAATTCCGCGTCATACAGATACTCTAGACGGATAAATTGCGAACTCGGTAGTTTACGCAATACCACCATCGAACACAATATGCTCAACTTAATAAGTCTTGCAATAATGTGCGGTAATTCGCTTGCTGCTTGCTAGTTTGGAGACGCTGGGTACGAATAATGTTGTACAACTGCTCTAATGCCATATCAAATACATCATTTACGATAAGCCATTGCGACTCTTGAAAATGCGACATTTCATTAATCGCTGCCTGCATGCGATGCTCTATCACCGAGTCGTCATCTTGCCCTCGCCCCGTAAGACGCTCGCGCAATGCAGGTAATGACGGTGGCAATATAAAAATGCTTTGGGTTTCTGGGATCAATTGACGTACCTGCTGCGCACCCTGCCAATCTATCTCCAAAATAACATCAACACCGCGATCTAAAGCCGCATTCACCCATGTTTTAGAGGTTCCGTAGGCATTTTCGAATACGTTAGCGTGCTCTAAAAAAGTGCCTTCGGCAACCATGCTTTCAAATACTTGATGACTGACAAAACAATAGTCTTTACCGTCTTTTTCACCCGGACGCATCGCGCGCGTTGTGTGGGATACTGATACCTGCATCTGCTCGTCACGTAGCAATAGTGCTTTGACCAAGCTTGTCTTACCCGCGCCAGAAGGAGCAGATACAGTAAATAATGTGCCTTTACTCATGCATTTATCTCTTGCTAAGGAGGGCAGAATCCATCTTCAGCCCATTTAGTTGATATTGATGTAATACGAAACAGTGTACGTGACGTCAAGCAAAGTCGTTTTGTGCCGACAGCCACATTCACTATTATTCTATATTTTGAATCTGTTCACGCATTTGTTCAATAAGAACTTTCAACGATACTGCGGCTTGAGTGGTATCGGTATGGATCGCCTTAGACGACAGTGTATTCGCTTCGCGGTTTAGCTCTTGCATCATAAAATCGAGGCGGCGACCGATAGCACCTTGCTGAGTTAAAATATGCTTTACTTCAACTAGGTGAATACTGAGGCGATCTAGCTCTTCATCTACATCTGACTTGTTCGCCAAAATCGCAATTTCTTGCGCTAGACGATCCGCATCAATCGTTGTTTCTAAGTTTAGCAGACGTTGCTGTAATTTTGCTTTTTGTGTTTGAATAATCTCTGGCATGTGTTGACGTACGGCTTCGACATATTCATCAATCGCGATTAAACGCTGCTCTATCTGCCCTTGCAACTCGACACCTTCTCGCTGACGGTGCTCAAGCAACAAATCTAAGGTGCGAGAAAATAGCGCTTTTGCTGCTGTTATTATCTCGTCCGTATCCACATGCGCTTGTTCCAACACGCCCGGCCACTGCAACACATCCAAAGGGCTCAATGCTGCAACGGGGTGAACATCACCCATTCCATCAACCACATCTGCTGCTGCGGTAGCCAATTGAGCCACTAATGTTTTGTTCACGGTTAAACCATTAGTTTGCACCACGCTCAAGGTAAGCTGAAGAGTGATTTCTACTTTGCCTCGCTGCAACGCGCCACGACACTTTTCTCGGATTACGGGTTCCAATAAGCGCAACGACTCCGGCAGGCGAATAAAAGGCTCTAAATAGCGCTGATTAACACTGCGAATCTCGCAACTGAGACTCCCCCAGTCAGCCTGTTGTTCTTGTCGAGAAAAGCCAGTCATACTGTTGGGCATAGATTTTATCCGCGATAATGGTGAATGATGGTTATCAATAAATGATGACGTAATATGGAGCGCAATTCTAACACAGGCAAAGCCAGATCAAGGCTTTTCCTGTACACTCGCGACCTTACACTTTCCCTTTTTCGTTAGTCATTATTGTAGGTTTCTTATGCATCGTCCCAGTGGTAGAACACCCGATCAAACTCGTCCCATTCGCTTAACCAAAAACTTCACCAAACACGCTGAAGGCTCGGTATTAATTGAATTTGGCGAAACCAAAGTCATTTGTACCGCCAGTATTGAAAACAGTGTACCGGGCTTTTTGCGCGGGCAAGGTAAAGGCTGGATTACTGCGGAATACGGCATGTTGCCACGCTCAACTCACTCACGCATGAACCGCGAAGCGGCTCGTGGCAAGCAAACCGGACGCACAGTGGAGATTCAACGTTTAATTGGCCGTTCGCTGCGTGCCGCAGTTGATTTAGAGATCTTAGGTGAGCGCACCATCACCATTGATTGCGATGTCATTCAAGCCGATGGCGGTACACGTACTGCCTCTATTACTGGCGCGTGTGTTGCACTGGCAGATGCGTTAAATAAATTGCTGGCTAATGGCACATTGAAACAAAACCCGCTGACGCGGATGATTGCGTCAATATCGGTCGGTATTTATAAAGGTGAAGCGGTACTCGATTTAGATTATCCAGAAGATTCTAGCGCCGATACCGACATGAATATTGTGATGGCCGATGACGGCGGCATGATTGAAGTGCAGGGCACTGCAGAAGGCGAACCGTTTAGCGAAGCAGAATTTATGCAAATGTTAACACTCGCAAAGAAAGGCATTAAAGAATTGAATGCCGCGCAGCTGGCTTGTTTAGCTGAGTAAGTACTTTTTTTGGCTTTGACAGGGGTCAGAGCCAATTTTTATAAGCACCAGCGCTGAATTATCGTAAAGGAATTTAGAAAAATTGACTCTGGCCCCTTAACTACCTACCCCTGCATCACCACCTTAAATAAGTAACGTTAATGTTGCGGCAATAATCGTGATGGCAAAACAAATATTCAGTCGTCTTTCTGCCTTTTCGCTCAGATTGGCACGGCGTAAGCTGACCCCGATCAATAGCCATATTGTATCGACTACTATCATAACTCCCACACATAACAACCACTTAGCAAAAATATCCGATGACGGTGCATTTGGAAAAAGCGTGTGAGAAGCATAAAGAGAAATAAAGGCGACATATGCTTTGGGGTTACTTAAACCTAGAAAAAAACCCGCCAACATTGAAGCCGGTATTTGGTCGTTCTGACTATTTGGGCCCACTCCAGCCGTGGCTATTTGGTAGGCAAGATAGAGTAAGTATATTGCGGCACCAATAGACAATAAATAGGCAAGAGAAGGGAAGCTAATAAATATGGAGAGTAAGCCAAGTCCGCTAGCCGCTGCAGCAACCGCTAAGCCCACCTGCAAACCCATGTTATATCGTATACCCTGCCTAAGGCCTTTGGCGCGCCCGACTGCCACAAGAGCGGCAATAGCCGGCCCAGGCGAACCTAACAATGCTACCGCTGATATTAAAAATAAACCCGCTGCTACCCAATCCATATTGTCACCCTCACTTGTTTAGTTGAAAGGTGAGCTTACATTCACAACCTTGCAGTAGTAAAATTAATACTTATACTGACAGACATTAATTTATTTAATGCGAGAGTGTTCATGCAAGTGCCAATTACGAATAAAAGCCGCGGTCTAACATTGCATTTATTAAGAACGTTTATTGCTATTGCCGAGACACGGCAAATAACATTAGCCGCTAATCGGCTTCATCTAACCCAATCAGCTGTTAGCCAACAAATCAAAAAACTTGAACTGCTACTTGAGGTTCAGTTACTGGATCGAAAGCCAGATGACATTGCACTAACGCATCATGGCGAGCGTCTAATACCGAGAGCGTACAAACTTCTAGCGCTAGCGGATGAACTGTTTAATGATATGCACGCACCTGATTACAGCAACGAAATACGCTTAGGTGTGCCTACCGATATTGTCGCGTCATTGTTGCCACCCGTTCTGACCCGCTTTAAAAAGAAGTATCCAGAAGTACTCATCACCTTAATCAGTGATGTTTCTCACGTGCTACGAACAGAATTAGAAGCAGGGAAAATAGACATAACAATAGTCACCGAGTCCCAAAAAGGTAACTCTGATGAGTTTTTAGTGTCTGATAGATTAGTCTGGGCTGGAATAAAAGATAGTTGTTTGAGTCAGCAGCGACCACTGTCAGTTGCCTTAGGAAATGAGACATGTGCATTTAGACATGCGACGACGAATGCGCTTAATCAGCATGGAATACCTTGGCGGGCTGTTTGCCAGATAGGCAGCTTAGAACCGGTTTTTGCCACCTTAAAGTCTGATATGGCTATAGGTGCTTTTTTATCTATGACTATCCCGGAAACACTTTGCGTACTGAAAGATTCAGGCTTACCAGAGTTGCCTTGGTTTCACCTGAACATGAAGAGAG
>JBNMPW010000187.1:0-4725 GCA_051277205.1 Oceanicoccus sp.
CTGGCGACGAGGGGACGCCAAGCTATAAACCACCAAATCAACCTGGCCTAGATCCTGTTTAATAACATCGATAGCTTTTTGTTTAATCTCATCAGAGAAGGCGTCGCCGTTGATGCTTTTGGCATACAGACCTTCTGCTTCGGCGGCTTCATGAAATGCTGCAGAGTTATACCAACCGGCCGTGCCCGGTTTCTTTTCAGTCCCTTCTTTTTCAAAAAACAAACCAAGCGTCGAGGCACCACTGCCAAAGGCGGCTGTTATTCTAGATGCCAAGCCATAGCCGGTAGATGAGCCGATTACCAACACTTTCTTTGGGCCATTTTCTAAAGTGCCATTGGACTTTACATAATCAATCTGGCTATTAACATTGGCGGCACAGCCAACCGGGTGAGTCGTTACACATAAAAAGCCACGCACACGGGGTTTGATAATCATAAAAAGTCCTTAGGCAGATAATCACTGGATGAGTTGGCGCTTATTATAGACCGCTTGCGCCGGTAAACCACCCCATTATAATGCACAGCCACCGAATTCATAAGAGAAGACATGAGTAAAATCATCCTAGCCTACACCACCAGCAGTGACTGGACCGATACCGTTCTAGCCGATTTCGATACGTTTTTGCTGGACCACGCCGCTGCCGAGAAAAAAGCTTCCGGTATGGCGGTGTCAATGTTGTCCCATTACCCCGACCGCACAGCCTTAGTGGAAGCTATGGCAGACCTTGCGGTGGAAGAAATGACCCACTACCGCGAAGTGGTAAAGCTGATCCACAGCCGCGGCCAAATAACCGCCAAGGACGACAAAGACCCCTACGTCAATCAATTCCGCCAAGCGATGCGCAAAGGCAGTGATGAATACTTTCTCGACCGGCTATTAGTGGGCGGCATTATCGAAGCACGCGGTTCCGAGCGCTTCGGCTTGATCGCCGAGGCACTAGTGGACGGGCAATTAAAAACCTTTTACCGCTCCATTACCCGCTCCGAAGAACGCCATAAAGATTTGATGATTGATCTGGCCGAACTGTATTTTCCGGCAGATATCGTGGCGCCAAGACTGGCTGAGTTAATTGCGATTGAAGCGGCGATTGTCGAACAACTGCCGATTCGCGCCGCCTTGCATTAAGTGGCTGACTTAAACAGATGACTCAAGCGCGTGCCATCAGCAAGTATCTGCGTAATTATGCCGAGCCTGAAGCTAACGCCTTGTTAGATTTCAGTGAGCACTATCAACAAAGCCTGTTAATACCGGTATACCGTGAATCCGCCGCCAGCCTGCAAGGCTTTTGCCGGTTTGCCGAAGCTCATGCGGGTAGCTTACTCATACTGGTGGTTAACCGTCCCGAGGCGGCGGCCGACACTGTCGCTGATCAAGCTTGGGCAGAGCAGTTGTTAGCCCAAACCCCGTTTAATCAAGCGCCGTTTTGGCAATCGAAACAACTGCCTATGCGCTGTATTAAACTGGCCAATAAAAGTGCCTTATTAATTGTTGACCGCGCGTTTGAGGGGGCACCAATACCTCAGACACAAGGGGTTGGCTTAGCACGAAAAATTGGCGCCGATATAGTAAGCCAGTTAATTGATCGCCAGCAGTTAGATTCGCCGTGGATTGCCAATACTGATGCCGATGCTACCCTGCCTGACGATTACTTTGAGATTATTGAGACCGAAGGACAACAAGCCCAGTTAGCGGCATTGGTGTTTCCTTTCTACAGTATTTTTAACGATGACAGCCAAGTACTAGCAAGCGCCTTATATGATTTTTCGCTGCATTATTATGTTGCCGGCTTGAACCAAGCGCAGTCGCCTTATGCCTATCAAACCATCGGCAGTATGCTGGTTGTGCACTTTGAACACTACGCACAGGTGCGCGGCTTCCCTAAGCGGGCAGCGGCGGAAGATTTTTATCTGCTCAATAAACTGGCCAAAACAGGTCGCGTGCATTCACTTAGTGAACCTCACATCCAATTAATGGCCCGCCAATCGGACCGAGTACCGTTCGGCACAGGGCCTGCCGTGATCAAACTTGCCGCCAGCGAAAACCCTTTAGCGATGCCGCTGTATCACCCACAATGTTTTCATTATTTACGTGTTTGGCTGCAACTGCTAAGTCAGCTGTGTATTACTCCTATCACTATTACTGATGGGATTGCAGCTGTTGATGCAAATGTCGATCTGGACATTTTGCTGGCAGCAGCCCGACAGTTTAAACTGCAAGCTGCACTCGATCATAGTTATCAACACGGCAAACAAACAACTACCCGACAACAACATTTACAGCATTGGTTTGATGGCTTTAAAACCCTCAAGTTTATTCATTGGCTACGTGATAATCATTTTGCCAGCTTGACATATTACGATTGGTTGGCGCAGACCCACCTTGATGACAATGCCATCACCACCGAAATGCATCAGCTGATCGCGCTAATACAACAGCAAGAGATCAGCAAGCAGCTTGCACCGCATCGATAACAGCGCAATAATTAACTCACAGCTGTCTCTCTATCATCCTGAGTAAAGACCATGACCCAACTGCTTAACCTGAACGCTATTGAGGCCGTCAACGTCAACCAGCAGCCTTACCCCTATTTTGTATTGGAGCAATCCATCAATAGTGATCAGGTCGATAATGTGATGGCCGACTTCCCCGAACTGGATGACGGCGGCAGCTTCACTCTCGACGACTTAGAGCCGGGACCTAGCTTCAATGCACTGATCGATGAACTTAACGGTGCCGACTTCCGCCAGCAAATGTCAGCCAAGTTCGACCTCGACCTCAGCAGCCTACCAATGATCGTGACAGTACGTGGGGTTTCCCGCGCTAAAGATGGCCGTGTACACACTGACTCGATATCAAAAATCGCCACCATTCTGATTTACTTTAATCAACCCTGGACCGCCGACACCGGAAAGCTGCGAGTACTTAACAGCGACGACATTGAAGACCTGAAAGCCGAGGTTATCCCAAATGCAGGCACCATGATGGCTTTTAAAGTCACCGACAATTGCTGGCACGGTTATCTCGCCTATGAAGGCAGTCGTCGCTCCATCCAGATCAATTTTGTAGCCGATGATAAAGCCGTTAAAAAACACCACAACCGACACGGCTTTACCGCCAAGTTAAAAGGCTTAAAGAAGCTGTTTGGCGGCGCATGATCCGCTATACTTAAGCAGCCAACCAAGACACTAAACGGGGGCTGTTTAGTCCCCGTTTTTATCTAACATCACAGCAATCTAAACAACGGTATTTATGAGTAAGCGGGTACTTTTAATTAAGCTAACATCGATGGGCGATTTAATGCACGCCCTGCCCGCACTCACCGATGCCAGTCGTGCCATCCCAGGTATTAAATTCGACTGGGTTGTCGATGAAGCCTTTGCCGATGTTGCCAGTTGGCACCCGGCGGTCAATCGTATTATCCCCAGCGCCCACCGCCGCTGGAAAAAAGAGCTCGGTCAATCGCTGTTTGGTGGACAACTAAAAAAGTTTTATAAACAACTGAACCGCGATGATTACGACGTTATTCTCGATGCTCAAAACAATTTAAAAAGTGCCGCCATCACTTTCTTACGCAACGGCAAGGCACACGGTTTAGACGCAGAAAGTATCCGTGAAAAACCGGCGCACTGGGCTTATAGTTATCAACATAAAACCAACAAATCGCTACATGCCATTGAACGCCAACGGCAATTATTTTCTCAAGCGATAGGTTACCCCCTACCCGAAAGCCCCCCTGATTACGGTATCGATCGCCAGCAATTTGCCGTTACCGATATCACATTACCCGCTAAGTTTCTATTTTTTGTGCACAACGCCAGTTGGACCACAAAGCTTTGGCCGGAAGGTCATTGGCATCAATTAATTATGCTGGCAGAACAAGCCGGCTACTCCGTGGTGCTACCCTGCGGTAACGATGAAGAATTAGCACGTGCAAAACGGCTGGCCGCCGCTCATGAAAAAACTATTGCGCTACCGAAATTACCGCTCTCGCAAATCGCCACCATTATGGATAAAGCCGCCGGAGCAGTCAGCTGTGATACTGGCCTTTGCCACCTGGCAGG
Organism: Oceanicoccus sp.; assembly: GCA_051277205.1. Taxonomy (GTDB): domain Bacteria; phylum Pseudomonadota; class Gammaproteobacteria; order Pseudomonadales; family Dasaniaceae; genus Oceanicoccus. The sequence goes on from JBNMPW010000187.1 coordinate 4,062, forward strand.
TTTATTAGATTTACCGTCAGTCAGTTTTTACGGTGCTACCAGCGAAAAACTAATCGGCGCTACTGGCCGCAACCAACAGCATATTATCGCCAGCCGACAATCATTTACCTGCGCCCCCTGTTACCGTCGTCGCTGTAACTTTGAAGGCGGCGACACTGAGATGGCCGCATGTATCGACGCTATGTCAGTGACTGCGGTATGGTCAGGTTTACAACAGCTAATTGCAAATCGCCACTGATTTAAGTAGAAAGATTATTGTTATGTTGTCATTTCAGACTTAGCTGAAACGCTGAGCTAAAATCTGTCACTAAGTGGCTATCTTTTTAGCCTATCGCTCAGCACGCAACAAACCCTCTGAATAATGTAATCGTCCTTGCCGATCAATAATCACCGCCTCAATCGTAGGCAAACGATTCACTAAAGCTAAACCTTTTTTCACCCCTAACACAAACACTGTGGTCGACAAGGCATCGCTGTCCAATGCCAATGCCGCCAAAATAGAAACACTTTGTACCGCACCAACAGAGCGACCAGTAGCGGGGTTAATAATATGATGGACACGTTGCTCACCATTGAGAAAAAAACGTTCGTAGTCGCCGGAGGTAGAAATCGCACTGTTGGTTAAGGGCAGCTTTACCGCGTACTCATCAGGCTGTCTTGGATG
>JBNMPW010000188.1:0-4725 GCA_051277205.1 Oceanicoccus sp.
CTCTTCTACCAGTAAAAATTTACCGTCTTGCTCAATCACCGTGGCGACGGTGATGTGTGGGTACCAATCCATCTTTTATCCTAAGGCTATAGTATATGTGTCGCTAAGTTTTATGGCGATAATTTACGTGGCGGCGATTATAGCCTTCTACGGCGCGGAGTTGTATGTCTATTACGCTTAGCTTGGTTGGTGGCTGCATGCACGGTTAATTGAAGGCTTTCACCGGGTGCGAGCTGGCTGACCTGCCAGTCACCAATTTTAATCCGCACCAAGCGCAGGGTAGGGAAGCCAACAGCTGCCGTCATCCGGCGAATTTGACGATTACGGCCTTCACTAAGGGAAAGTTCAAGCCAGGTGGTAGGGATCAGCGCTCTATCTCTGATTGGTGGAATACGTGGCCACAACTCAGGCTCCTCAATGATTCGCACGCTGACTGGCCGGCAAGCGCCGTCGCTCAGGGTAATACCGAGCAGTAATGGTGCTAATGCTTGCTCGGTTACAGCACCTTCTACTTGTACCCAATAGGTTTTTGTCATTTTACTGCTTGGATGGCTAATTTGATGTTGTAACTGACCGTCATCTGTCAGGATAATCAGGCCCTCTGAGTCGTAATCTAGGCGGCCGGCTGGGTATACGCCCTTTGTTTTAACATAATCGGTAAGATTAGCGCGCCCTTCTTTGTCGGTAAATTGACATAGAACATTGAAAGGCTTGTTTAGCAGTATGATATTGGCCATTAATTAAAAAAATGCGTCTAAGTGATTGTTTTAACGAGTTTATCATCTATCCGTCTGCACTGCTTGCTGCTATAATCATACCCGCAAAATTCTGGCTAACGAACAATAATAATAATCAGGCGATCTGATCTTATCAGTACGCGACCTGAGTTAAAAAGCCTTCCAGCAAACACTGTGCCACGATGACATACCGGGAATTAAGCATGACTGATATATCCAAGATTATTTATACCGAGACTGATGAAGCGCCAGCGCTGGCGACTTACTCTTTTTTACCTATTGTAAATGCCTTTACTAAAGTTGCCGGCGTCGAAGTAGAGTCCAGAGATATATCACTGGCTGCCCGTATCCTCGCTGGCTTCCCTGAGCTATTGACGGCTGAGCAGCGAGTATCTGATGCGCTAAAAGAGTTGGGAGCTTTAACTCAAGACCCGTCTGCAAATATTATTAAGTTACCTAATATTAGCGCGTCTATTCCGCAGCTACAGGTCGCTATTGCAGAACTACAAGGTCAAGGCTACCCAATCCCTGATTATCCAGAGAGTGCTACAACCGAAGAGCTACAAGCTATTCAAAAGACTTATGCCAAAGTTCTGGGCAGCGCCGTAAACCCGGTGTTACGTGAAGGCAACTCCGACCGTCGCGCACCACCGTCGGTAAAGAAGTTTGCACAAAACAACCCACATCGCATGGGTCCCTGGAGCCCCGCATCACGCAGCCATGTTGCACATATGAAAGGTGGTGATTTTTACTCTAGCGAAAGCTCTGTCACCGTCGATAAAGCCTGCGATGTAAAAATCTCTTTATTTACGGCTGATGGTAATAGCCAAGTATTGAAAGAAAGCACACTTTTACTGGCCGGTGAAGTAATCGACGGTATGTTCATGAGTAAAAAAGCGCTGTGTAAATTCTTTGAAGAGCAGATTGAAGATGCCAAGCAAACTGACGTTTTATTTTCGCTACATGTAAAAGCCACCATGATGAAAGTGTCTCACCCCATTGTGTTTGGCCATGCTGTAAAAGTGTATTACAAAGATCTGTTTGATAAGCATGCTGAAACTTTTGCCGAGCTGGGCGTAAACCCTAACAGCGGTTTGGGCAATGTTTATGAAAAAATTGAACAACTGCCATTTTCAAAGCGCACAGAAATTGAGCATGATATTCAAGCTTGTTATATGAACCGCCCTGCGATTGCGATGGTTAATTCCGATAAAGGCATCTCAAATCTGCATGTGCCCAGCGATGTTATTGTCGACGCATCTATGCCTGCAATGATTCGTGAATCTGGTCGGATGTGGGGTCCGGATGGCAAGTTGCATGATACTAAAGCCGTTATTCCCGAAAGTACTTATGCAACTATTTACCAAGAGGTGGTCAACTTTTGTAAAACGCATGGCGCTTTTGATCCGACCACTATGGGTACGGTTCCTAACGTTGGCCTAATGGCGCAAAAAGCCGAAGAGTATGGTTCGCACGATAAGACTTTTGAAGTTCCAGCTGATGGTACCGTCAAGGTCATTGATGAAAATGGCACCGTATTATTGCAGCATGATGTTGAAGTTGGTGATATATGGAGAATGTGTCAAACCAAAGATGAGCCAATTCAAGATTGGGTTAAGCTAGCGGTTAATCGCGCTCGCGCCTCCGGCATGCCTTCCATATTCTGGCTGGATATGGATAGAGCTCATGATGCACAGTTAATCGAGAAAATTGAGCGCTACTTGCAGGATCACGATACCAACGGTTTAGATATTCGTATCATGGCGCCGGTATCCGCTATGCGCTTTACCCTTGAGCGCTTGCTGCGTGGCCTGGATACCATCTCTGTTACCGGTAATGTATTGCGTGACTACCTTACTGATTTATTCCCCATTATGGAGTTGGGTACCAGTGCTAAAATGTTGTCAGTTGTGCCATTGATGAAGGGCGGCGGTTTGTATGAAACTGGCGCAGGTGGTTCTGCACCTAAGCACGTACAGCAGTTCACTGAAGAAGGCCATTTGCGCTGGGATTCATTAGGTGAGTTTTTGGCTTTGTCGGTTTCCTTGGAAGAGCTGGGTATTAAAAACAACAATCCAGCGGCAACTCTTTTGTCCAGCACTTTGGATCAAGCGACTGCGGCCTTGTTAGAGAATAACAAATCGCCTTCACGCAAGGTTAACCAGCTCGATAACCGTGGCAGCCATTACTATTTGGCGCTGTATTGGTCGCAAGCTATTGCTGCCCAAAACGAAAATCCGGAGATGAAGGCGGCGTTTGCTAACCTAGCTCAGCAGTTAGCCGATCAAGAAGAGGTGATTGTGGCCGAGTTAAATGGCGTTCAAGGTCAGCCGGTTGATATTGGTGGTTATTATCGCCCTAATAAAGAGTTGGCTGCAGCTGCAATGCGCCCCAGCAAAACCTTTAATGATACCTTGGCGACTATAGATTAACGGTATAATTTGTTAGCTAAAGGGTCATCAAAGTGATGGCCCTTTTTTATTTGCGTTGTTTTACAAGAGCTTTTAGTTTTTCGGCAATGGATGTATACATATAGTTTAGTTATGGCAGTTACTGTTTTTATTGATATTGAATACGGAGCATCTTATGTCTTATCAGTTTATTAATGTCCCCACGGTCGGTGAAAAAATCTCGGTAAACGATGACTATTCACTGAATGTTCCCGATCAACCGATAATTCCTTTTATAGAAGGTGATGGTATCGGTGTCGACATAACCCCAGTGATGCTAAAAGTTGTCGATGCGGCGATTAAAAAAGCCTATGGTGGCTCGCGAAAAATTAGTTGGATGGAAATTTATACCGGTGAAAAAGCGGCCGAGATGTACGACGGCGACTGGTTTCCTGCTGAAACATTGGACGCCATCAAAGATTATTCGGTGGCTATTAAAGGGCCTTTAACAACGCCAGTCGGTGGCGGTTTTCGCTCTTTAAATGTCGCCTTGCGCCAAGAGTTGGATCTGTATACCTGCTTGCGGCCGGTGCGCTGGTTTGAGGGCGTACCATCGCCAGTTAAGGAACCCAGTAAAACCAATATGGTAATCTTCCGCGAAAATTCTGAAGATATTTATGCTGGAATTGAGTGGAAGGCCGATAGCCCAGAAGCTGAGAAAGTAATCCGGTTTTTACAGCAGGAAATGGGCGTTTCAAAAATTCGCTTTCCAACCACTTGTGGAATAGGTATCAAGCCGGTATCTAAGCAGGGCACTCAGCGTTTAGTACGCAAAGCTATTCACTACACCATTGATCAGAATTTACCGTCCCTGACGCTGGTGCACAAAGGTAATATCATGAAGTTCACTGAAGGCGCCTTCAAGGACTGGGGTTACCAGTTGGCGATGGAGGAGTTTGGCGGCGAATTAATTGACGGTGGCCCTTGGGTGAGTATCAAAAACCCCATTACCGGCACCGACATTATCATTAAAGATGTGATTGCTGATGCTATGCTACAGCAAATATTACTAAGACCTGATGAATATAGCGTTATCGCGACCTTAAATTTGAATGGTGATTACTTATCTGATGCTTTGGCCGCACAAGTAGGTGGCATAGGTATTGCCCCTGGCGCCAACCTCAGCGACAATATAGCCCTGTTTGAAGCTACACATGGCACTGCGCCAAAATATGCAGGGCAAGATAAAGTGAATCCGGGTTCTTTGATATTATCCGCTGAAATGATGTTACGACATCTGGCCTGGAATGAGGCCGCTGATTTGATTATTGATGGCATGAACGGTGCCATACAGGCGAAAACCGTAACGTACGATTTTGAGCGCCTAATGGACGGGGCACAATTATTTAAATGCTCAGAATTTGGAGATGCTATAATCGCGAATATGTAGGGCTCTGTTGGAGCCCTTTATTGCTGTTTTATGAACCATACCGCCGAGACTGACGTAATTACTTAGTGTCTAGCTGTTCTTCTTGGAGGGTAATAGTATTTTCAGCTTCATTGTTAACACCTGAGCGAATGTTTGTGGCGTGCAGGCC
>JBNMPW010000189.1:0-4670 GCA_051277205.1 Oceanicoccus sp.
AACAAGCCACCGATTAACAACATAAACGAACGGATCATGAGCCCGCCTTAGTTGATTGTGACAGATCCCCAGCCCGCTCTATCGTATAGCTTTCCGTTAGTCTAGTTATCGCGGCGTCTAATTGCACTTGTAAATCCTGTTGCCGCCAGTCCTGGGCCACGCGTTCTTTAACATCATCGAAGGCTGGCGTGGTCTCAGGTATATTCTGCGTTAATAGCACCAAATGATATCCATAAGGTGATTGGTAGGGCCCCAGCCAGCGGCTATCACTCGGGGGCTGGGAAAATACTCGTTTTTGTAAATCGTCACTAAAATGACTGGCAACAAGATCAGCCTCTTTCTGAACATAGTTACGGTGATAAAGAAATCGTTCACCGAGACCTAACGTCTTATGAAACGGTACCCGCTGCCGATTTAATAGTAGCAACTGTTTCTCTGCCCGTGCGCGAGCCTCATTAAGCGAACGCTGCTCACTACTAAAAAACACATGAGTGAAGGTGACCTTCGAGGGCTCTTTATACCGCTCGGTATTTTGTTCATAAAATTTGAGTAATTCAGCGTCAGTCGCATCCTGCCCCGCACGGATAAAACTCTGTGTTATATAGCGCATTTTTTGAATAAGACGCTGACGGAACACTTGATCATTTTGATCGAGTCGAAGCCGCTTAGCTTCACGAAAAAGCACCTCTTCACGTACGTAGTCATCCAACAAACGCTCACGCTGAGCGGCGGGCATAGCATCAAATTGCTGACCAAAGCGCTGCTCATCAAAACGCTTAGTTCGGGATTGGATATAAGTCAGCAATGTGTCTTGGTTGACCAATATCGTTTCATTACTGGGCTCAGTAGATGCTGGGTTTAGTACCTCGAATACAGCAAATAAACAACAACCCAGAATCAAAAAATGGAATAAGGGATCTTTTAAGAATTGAATATACATAATGCCTCATAGCAATTTTAAAGGTATTGTCACGTTAACTATAAACCCATATAAAACTTCAAGCTCCACACTTTATAAGCTGCCGCAGCACGTCAAGGCACCCGGTCTGAGACATCGATATACATCAGCAAAACACCCATTAGTTTGGTAATGCTAATCTGCGCCCTGATGTGGTGAAATGGGGTCGCCTAATATTCGATGCTATTACTCGTGACCAAGGCCTCGTAGCCGTATTCGTCAAGTCTATCGAAATCAAAGCACCCAGTAAAACAATCATGTTTGTTTTTTTTATAAAAGTGTATACTGCGAAGAACTTAACTGCATACCGCCCCTAGGCGCTCTATTTTTTCAGTAGGAATCCCTCCAACAATGGACGAAAAACACAGATGCATTATCGTCGGCGCGAGTCATGCAGCAGCGCAACTTGCCCCCGTGTTGCGCAATCAGGGGTGGACTGGCTCCATTGCAATGATTTCTGATGAGTACTATTTGCCCTACCACCGCCCGCCATTATCTAAAGACTATCTTACCGGGGGAAAAAGTCTTGAACAGATTCTAATCCGCTCACCAGAAGTGTATCGCAAAAGTAATATCAGCATCTCAATGGGAGTGACGGCCACCACTATTGATCGCCCAAACAAACAACTGATTCTCGATAATGGCACAACCCTTGATTATGACAAACTGGTAATTACTACGGGCGCACGAGTACGCAAAATTGATATCCCCGGCATCGATTTAAAGGGAGTATTTTATTTACGAAGCCTTAGTAACGCTCAGCAAATCAAGCAATTTACTGGTAGCGATAAACGCGCAGTGATCATTGGCGGCGGCTACATTGGTTTGGAGACCGCTGCCGCACTGCGCAAGCTAGGCATGCAGGTCACAGTCCTTGAAGCCATGCCTCGCATTCTACAGCGAGTAACCGCACCTAAGGTGGCAGAGTTTTATGGGCGAATACATGACGAAGAAGGTGTTGAGATTGTTGCCAATGAGCAGGCTATAGCCATAACCGGAAACAAAAAAGTGGCATCGGTAAAATGCCAAAGTGGTGCTGATTATCCAGCCGACCTAGTGATTATTGGCGTTGGCGTAATCCCCAATACCGAATTAGCCGCCGAGGCGGGTCTGCACGTCGACAACGGTATAAAGGTAGACGAGTTCGCTCGTACTAACGATATTGACATTTTAGCAGCGGGCGATTGCACCTCACACTTCAACCCCATCTATCAACGCCAACTACGCTTGGAGTCTGTGCAGAATGCCCAAGACCAAGCTTCGGTGGTTGCCAATACCCTGCGTGGCAATCTAAAACCCTACGCAGCCCTCCCTTGGTTCTGGTCTGACCAATATGATTTGAAATTGCAAATCGCCGGTCTTTCCCAAGGTTATACTGATGTAGTGATACGCGGAGACATAAAAGGGAGCCGGAGTTTTGCAGCATTTTATCTTCAGGAGGGTAAATTGTTGGCGGTGGACGCTATCAATAGACCTCAAGACTTTATGCTCGGCAAGCGGCTTATTCTCCAAGGCAAGCCTTTGGATGCAAAACAATTAGCCAACGAAGACCTTCCATTGAAGGCGTTGCTGACCAGCGAGCCAAGCAGGCCTGCAAATACTTTACAAAACATCGATTCTACGAATACTATTCACCACCCTTAAAATAATTTAATGACGGACTTTAGACATGCCAACAGTGACTTTCATACAAGCAGACGGTAACAGCGAGGAACATGATCTCGACCTCGGAACCAGCCTCATGCAGGGCGCCGTAGATAATATGGTTGATGGTATTGTTGCCGAATGCGGTGGATCATGTAGTTGCGCTACCTGCCACTGTTACATTGACAAAACGTGGTCCGATAAGCTGGTTCCAGCCACCGATACAGAAACTGATTTACTGACCTGTGTTGTTGATCCTAAAGATAACAGCCGCCTATCCTGTCAGGTTGTAGTGACCGAGGCACTTGATGGCCTTATCGTACACTTACCTGAATCGCAATTTTAGCAACTGTAGCATTTTACCCATAGGGCCTAATGATTTATTCCCGACGGGTATACTGAGAGTCTGCCCAAACGTCACAGACATTCGACACAGATACTCGGCACAAAAGACAGTAGGTTTCTCGAAGATGATTTTTTGGTCAGTAACCGCAGGCAGAAGCCGCCCAGCAACGCCATTAATAACCCTCAAAAAGTCATTACACCAACCAATATCGACCCAACTCTCTCCATAAACAGGTCAGCAGGTCTATGCCAAGTAAATCGAGACAATACTCTAAAATGCATTAAAAAACCGTCATGGTTGTTTTTTAAAATGAAGGATGTATAGTTTGAAACGCCTATCATTGATCAAACAAAGGGGCCGCTATGTGCCATATCAAGTCGAATTTTTGCTCAGAGCCTATCACTCGATGAAAACCATTCACGAGCACGAAGTGCGCTGCGTTACAGAGCTTGAGTAAGTGAGTATTCCCGTATCTAACGGCCAAGAGGCCATTAAGCTCGGTTTCACCCGTGCCTATAGTGCCCCCAGTATTAGTGGCGTCAACATTATCATCAAATAGTTAAATAACGATAAATAGGAGTCAATTCATGTCTGATTTAATCAAAGTGAAGCAGCAAGGTGAAGAGCGCTGTGAAGGTCTTAGCTATCAAGATCTACTCAATGACGAAACGGTCGAAGTACCGGCTTACTTACGCGAAAACACCAATCCCTATATGGGCGATGAAGACCTAGATGTAGCGCGCTGGGTCTCTCAGGATTTTCATGAGCAAGAAAAGCAAAAGCTGTGGCCCAAAGTCTGGCAAATGACCTGTCGAGAAGAAGATATTCCTGACGTCGGCGACCATCATATTTATGAGATCATCGACAAGTCGATTATCGTCACCCGCACCGGTGAAAATGAAATTAAGGCCTATATCAACTCCTGCTTACACCGCGGCCGTTTATTGCGCGACTGCGATGGCCATGCCAAAGAATTTGTCTGCCCCTTCCACGGTGCGACCTGGGATATTAATGGCGAATTTAAAGGCATTCCCTGTAAGTGGGACTTTAAACATTTAGACCAGAAAGATATGAGTTTGCCTCAGGTGAAAGTCGGTACCTGGGGTGGTTTCATCTTCATTAATTTTGATGAAAACTGTGCCCCCCTTGAAGAATATCTCAAACCACTACCCGAGCACTTCGAGCGCTTCCCGTTGCAAGACTATTACAAAGGCGCTCATGTTCAGCGCGAAATCCAGTGCAACTGGAAAGTCGGGGCTGAAGCATTTATGGAGTCATTCCATACACTGGAAACCCATAGCGAGATATTGTCCTTTACCGGCGACGCCAACTCCCAGTACGATACCTTTGGCGACCATGTCAACCGCTCTGTGACCCCTATGGGCGTAGCCAGTCCGCATATGCCTGACGTGACTGAGGCCGATACCCTGCGCGACATCCTAGAACTATCGGGGCGCATGGCGACCGATAGCGCCGAGGGCCACAAAATCCCCGAGGGACTAAGCGCCCGTAAGTACGTCGCAGAAACCAACCGCGAGATGTTCAGCGATATCATCGGTGAATCCCTTGATGACGCCACAGTGTCAGAGCTAGAAGATGCGATACTTTATATGCTGTTCCCCAACACGCAAATCTGGACGGGTTACCACGGTAATATTGTCTATCGCTTCCTGCCCAACGGCGACGATCAAAACAGCTGTATTTTTGAATCTATGATACTGA
>JBNMPW010000190.1:0-4586 GCA_051277205.1 Oceanicoccus sp.
CGTCAAGGTCACTTCGTTGAACTTTGATAAACAGCCTTTAATTGAAGGTGTGTTGCAGGGCATCAAGGGTCAGTATTTGATACTGGATACCGGGGTGCTGAATATCCGCAAATTCGGCGGTTATCATATCGAGCTCTCTGCTAGCGAGTGATTACCGAAAATAATAATATTGGAGTAAGTTGATGCGTGATGCGCAGCCCGGCACTATTTATCTAAAAGACTATCAAGTGCCCGATTTTTTAATCGACAATACCGATTTGCATTTTGAGCTCGGTGAGCAGAGCAGTGAAGTTCGCTCGCGGTTAACTATGCGCCGCAATCCAGAGGCAGCAAACAGCTCATCGGATTTAGTGTTGCCGGGCGAAGAGCTATCGCTAATTTCTTTGGCGGTTGATGGTGTAGCCTTAACATCGGATCAATATCAACTGGACATTAACAACTTAACGATTGCAGATCTGCCAGCAAGCTTCGTGCTTGATTGCGTGACTGAAATAAAGCCACAGCTCAACACTTCGCTAGAAGGCTTATATAAATCCAATACCATGTTCTGCACTCAATGCGAGGCAGAGGGTTTTAGAAAAATAACCTATTATTTAGATCGCCCAGATGTGATGTCAGTATTTACCACCACGGTGGTGGCGGATAAAAAGCGTTACCCGGTATTGTTGTCTAACGGTAATAATATCGCCTCCGGTGAAGAAGGTGATCGACATTGGGTGCGATGGGATGACCCTTTTAAAAAGCCAGCCTATTTGTTCGCTTTAGTGGCCGGCGATTTACAGTTTGTTGAAGATCATTTCAGCACAATGAGTGGCGAAGACGTGACTCTGCGCATCTATGTCGAACCGAAAGATTTAGATAAATGTGAGCATGCGATGCAGTCGTTGATCCATTCGATGCGCTGGGATGAAGACGTCTATGGCAGAGAATACGATTTATCGATTTTTAATATCGTTGCAGTAGATGATTTTAATATGGGGGCTATGGAAAATAAGATCCTCAATATTTTTAATACTTCATGCGTATTGGCTAAGCCTGAAACCACTACAGATGCTGGTTTTCAGCGTGTAGAAGGGGTGGTGGCGCACGAATATTTCCATAACTGGTCCGGCAATCGAGTAACTTGTCGCGACTGGTTTCAGCTCAGCTTAAAAGAAGGCTTTACGGTATTTCGTGATGCGGAGTTTTCCGCTGATATGGGCTCGCGTACTGTTAAGCGGGTAGAAGATGTTTCCCTGATGCGGACTGTACAATTTGCTGAAGATGGCGGTCCGATGGCGCATCCAGTGCGGCCTGAATCTTATATGGAAATCTCCAATTTTTATACCGTCACCATCTATGAAAAAGGTGCTGAGGTTGTCCGCATGATTGCCAATTTATTGGGGCCGGAGTTATTTCGCCAGGGTTCGGATTTATATTTTAAACGCCATGATGGCCAGGCTGTCACCTGTGAAGATTTTGTTAAGGCGATGGAAGATGCCTCCGCTAAAGATCTGACTCAATTTCGCCGCTGGTATTCTCAGGCTGGCACGCCTGCACTCAAGGTGTCGGGAGATTACAATGCCGAGCAGCAAACCTATTGCCTAACCGTCGAGCAAGATTGCGAGGCGAGTCCAGGTCAACCTGACAAAGAGCCTTTTCATATTCCCTTAGCAATGGCCTTGTTGGGTTCGCAAGCCGAGCTGCCCTTAGTGTTAGCCGGTGAGTCTCCATTGGCAGCCTCAAACACTGAGCGGGTATTGGATGTTACCCAAGCAAGCCAGCAGTTCATCTTTGAGGGTGTTACTGAGGCGCCTGTGCCCAGTTTGCTGCGTGACTTTTCTGCGCCAGTAAAGTTAAGTTTTGATTACAGTCGTGATGAACTAATGCACTTAATGAGTCGCGATAGCGATGGCTTTGTACGCTGGGATGCAGCTCAACAATTAGGTCTCGCGGTATTAGAAGATATGATTAGCGCTAATCAGCAAGCTGTTGACATGCAAGTTGATGAGCGCCTGCTGCAGGCATATCGGGATATTCTCGCTGATACCTCACTCGACAAAGCGATGGTTGCATTAATGTTGTGCTTGCCGACCGAGGCTTATTTGGCAGAGTTGTTATCGCCAGTCGATGTGCAAGCAATTTATCAAGCAAGGACGGCAGCGCGGCAGGCTATAGCCAGCGGCTTAGAAGCCGAGTTGTGGCAAGTCTATAGCGACAATCAAATCGATCAGCCCTACCAGCCTAACGCTGAGCAAATTGCCCGCCGCAGTTTGAAAAATACCGCCTTAAGTTATTTATGCCTGTTAGAGTCTGAGCAGGCTTTGGCCGCCTGTAGACATCAGTTTGATCATGCGGATAATATGACCGATGTGTTAGCGGCGTTTAACTGTGTGCTCGATGGTGGTTTTGGTGACGAGAAAGCGCGAATGATAGAGCAGTTTTACCAGCGCTGGCAGCAAGAATCACTGGTGGTAAATCAATGGTTTATGGCGCAGGCAACCTGTTCCGTACAGGGTACGTTAGAGCGTGTTAAACAATTGATGGAGCACCCAGCCTTTGATGTTAAAAACCCTAATAAAGTGCGAGCATTGATTGGCGCTTTCTGTGGTCAGAATGCGGTTAATTTCCACCAGATTGATGGTGCGGGCTATCGTTTTCTAGCCGATCAGATTATTACCCTCAATAAACTGAATCCGCAGATTGCCGCGCGGTTGGTGGTTCCCTTAAGTAAATGGAAAAAGTATATAGCGTCATCGGCAGATTTAATGAAGACCGAGTTGGAGCGGATTATGGCGCAACCTAATTTATCGAAAGATGTATTTGAGCAGGTGTCAAAAAGTTTAAAGTAGCAGTCGCGGTGATAAACGAGCTCATCCCTATTAGGGCTTATAGGCGCGAAACTCTGAAACGTACCCCAGCTTCTCCCAGACCACGCATTTGACCATATAGTCATCGAGTTGAGGAACGTCGTCTTCTATTTCTTGAACAGTGATGCGGTAATAAATGATGTATTGGTGACGGTCAGCTTCATAACGTGAAGAGATATTGTCAAAGTGTTTGTTGACCAGTTTATCGTCATATTTACTGTCAATTTTTGACTCGCAGTCGTAGGATGCATCGTTAATGCTGCGAGCAAAAAAGGCAACTTCTTGCTGATTTATCGATTTGTACAGTATCAAAATGATCGCGGCGGCAATAATTAGTAAAGAAATACTAATAAAAATAACTTTGTTTTTTTTAGGGCTTTGGGTATTCATCGGCGGGCTCATTTATTATGCTATTAGTATAGCCGCGATCAGTCTATATAGCACAGCAGCTCTCTAGTTTTTATATGCGCCAAACTAGCGAGTATCGATCGTTAAACTGTCGTTACAATCGCTTTCTAGCAAGTATTCTATATGTCATTACTCACTTTCAGTCGCTGTTGTTTGGTTGTTGCTTTTTTGGCGATAACGTTACTTGCCCTGTCGCCTCAAGACAAGGTCATTATTGATGCCGGTTGGGATAAGGCCAATCATGCCGTGGCATTTTTTGTGTTGCTGTTGCTGCTAGATCTGTCATTACCCAACAGTGAAATTTGGCGCCGCAAAGTGTTGCCATTACTCATTTACGGTGTGCTGATAGAAGTGCTGCAGTCACTCACGGTTGGCCGTTATTCATCGGCTTTAGATGTACTGGCAAATGCTGTCGGCCTGTTGCTGTATTTGCCGCTGCGGCCCTATATTTTGTCATGTGTGGCGCGTATCAGTGATAATTATTCGTCTGGCGGGAATACATAAATTATGAAACTACTGCTCATTATTTATCATAGTCAATCAGGCTCCACTCGCAAATTAGCAGAAGCGGTAGCGAAGGGCGCATCGCAAGAGGCCGATATCGAGTTGCGTTTGCTACGGGCGATGGAAGCTAGTGCTGCTGACTTGATTGCCGCCGATGCGGTGATTTTTGGTACCCCTGAGAATTTAGGTTATATTTCAGGTGGACTGAAAGACTTTTTTGATCGCAGTTTTTATCCTGCTGAGTCGCATCAATTAAATATCCCCTATGCAGTGTTTATCAGTTGTGGCAATGATGGCAGTGGGGCCTTGCGTCAAATCGAAACTATTGCTCGCGGTTATCCCTTACGTAAGGTGGCTGAGCCGGTTATTTGCTGTGGAGAGATAGACCAAAAAGCGATTGCTACATGTACTGATTTGGGGGCTGCACTAGCGGCAGGACTAGCACTTGGCATTTTTTAATATGATTAATGGTTCTAAAAGCAATATAAAATAGCTGTAAATGTTATTTACAGATCCCAAGTCCCGTCTAGAATAAGTAGTATCAGTCAGTTTTCGAATATGCTGGTTGAAAACAATAAATGTCGACATGTCGACGGGGGATATTATGACGAGTTTTAAATTATTAGTTAAACCACTAAGTTTAGCCATCGTTACCGCAATTTCAGCTGCTGCAGCCACTACAACGGCGGCGCAAGAGCTAATGCTAGAAGAAATTATTGTTACAGCTCAGTTCCGTGCAGAGAGTTTGCAAGATGTACCAATCTCAGTATCCGCCATTTCAGGTAGCAAGATGATGGAAGCCGGTATTGATAAAATTGAAGATTT
>JBNMPW010000191.1:0-4550 GCA_051277205.1 Oceanicoccus sp.
TCTGTAACAACTCACCAAGCATTATTGTGCGTCTTCCATCTTTTTCTTTAGATCGGCAAAAGGATTATGGGTTGCAGCGGCGGGAGCACGGTCGGTCGTACTGCCATAACGCACTAAATTTTCAAATTTAGTATGCTCTTCATCGTGGCAGTAAATACATAGCAGCTCCCAGTTACTGCCATCAGACGGATTGTTATCATGATTATGATCGACATGATGCACCGTTAATTCAGACAAACCTACCCGCTGAAACTCACGCGCACAGCGACCGCAAATCCAAGGGTAAAGCTTTAATGCCTGCTCCCGGTAGCCCTTAGCACGCTTGCTGTTATATTCGAGCTGCTCGGCCCGAACCTTCTCGAAATTACTCGTCGGCTTCTTATTCATGTTCCTCCTCAATCGGTGCGTCATCTGTCGGGTTCAGGTCTACGGCAATTTGTGCCAAATCGATTTCTTCACCTAAGCGCCCTGCCATCTCAGTTAATGCCTTTTCCATCAGGCAACCAATAACTCCTACTTCTTGGGGTGTTAAAGGGGTACTCATCGTTGAATTAATCCGCTTGTCATGCGTTGAATAAGGGAAAGCTCAGGGACAGAATACTACATTGATATACCCGTAAAACCACAAAAGGCTTATCAATCATCACCAACCCTTTAAATTGATGGCTAACGAAGCAAAATGAGCCAGCGCCACAGGCTAAGAACATCCGCTAAGGCTGCGGCCACATAGGTTAACGCGCAGGCCTTTAATATTTGCCGAATCGCAGGCAAGTAGACTTTGGGCACAAAATCACCCGCCTCTAAAATCGGCAATGCTTTATTAAAGCTGGCATCCCACTCTTCCGGCAAAATAGCCGCATACATCAACACCGAACTCAGCAGTGTTAAAATGCCAATAACAAAATAAAGGCCAATGGCATGTGGTATATGTAAAACCCCTGCCACCAAAGGCAGTGCCATCAAGATATAAACCCCGCACTTTTGAAAGAAATTTGCCTTACCTAAATATCTATCACGTAAAAAACTGACCGGCTCTTTACGGTTAAATTGAATCGCATGCCCTACTTCGTGTGCCGCTATAGCAACAGCTGATAATGATTTTCCATCATACACATCGGGACTTAAGGACACGGTGTTATCAGACGGGCGGTAAAAATTTTGATCCGCCTCACCCTTAACCAACTCAACACCCTCGAGCTGATATTGCTCGATTAGATGCAAAGCCAATTCAGCACCCGTGCCTGGCATACCGGGCAAATGGCGATGGTGTTTTTTTAGTACGTGCCGCACCCAAACATTAGGGCCAAAGACAATAACTATAAATACAATGCCAACCAACACATATATCATTACAAACTAGCCTGTTTAGCGTTCAACACTTTTTAAATCGATTAATAATTGTTACTTGTTCTGGTGTTAGAGGCTTACTCATCGTTGCTTATTCCGTAGGTCAAAAATTTAACAGCATAAGTTTAGAGTCAAAAGGTAAGCCTTAAATAATACCTAGATATGTGAGCCAAATCATAAAATAACGGCCGCTGTGACACCAACTACAGAGGCCGCCCGTAAAGGTGCGCGTAGCGAATAAACTCAAAGTTTTTTGATATTCAATCAAAAAACCTCAGACAGTCCTCGCTGTGCAGCGCCGTTATTCCAATTCATTTATCACTAATCGACTGCGGCTTACCTTCCACGTCGACATTAACAAAGCTCATATTAGTTTCAAACAAGGGCTTATCATGGCCGGCGAGCTTCTCACCAAATACTTTCACACTGTACTGCAAAGAACTATTGCCCCGCCGCAAACGCACCACATCAAAACGCAGTATTTCACCCGGTAAAACCGGATGCTGAAAATTAACGTTATCCAAGGAGATGGTCACAAAACGGTTGCCTGGGAACTCCAAGCAAGCCGTAATATAGGCGTATTCATCCACCCACTTCAGTAGATTACCGCCGAATAAAAAACCCTGGTCATTCAGGTATTCGGGGAGAACGATAGTGTGGTGTTGCATTGGCGATCCTTGGATGGGTGACGACGGGAGCATTATAGATAAGTTCTCTGCATCTTATCTAAATCTAAAGTAAAGTTAATTGCGAATAAAGTGCCGGTAAGGTTTAATTTCACCCTGGCAGCCAATAATACGCCCACTTTATGAAATCGATGACAACTGAGGAAATACCATGTCCACTCACCGAGAACTAGACATCATTGTTTATGGCGCCACCGGCTATACTGGCCGCCTAGTATGTGAATACCTCAACAATCAATACGGGGTCAATGGCGATGTTAACTGGGCCATGGCCGGACGCAGCCAAGAAAAGCTCGACCAAGTGCGCGACGAAATGGCTATCCCTGTTGACGTTCCCATGCTTGTCGCCGATGCCAGCAGCCCGGCGTCAATTAACGCCATGGTTGCACGTTGCCAAGTGGTGTTAACCACCGTCGGGCCCTATCAGTTATATGGGTCAGACCTGGTCCGCGCTTGTGCCGAAGCGGGTACCGATTATGTCGATTTATGTGGCGAACCGGGATGGATGCACGAAATGATCGCAGCCCATAGCGATGCAGCAAAGGCCAGCGGCGCGCGTATTGTGTTTTCCTGTGGCTTTGACTCGGTGCCCTTTGATATGGGGGTCTACTACCTGCAACAAATCGCCAAAGATACATTAGGCGCACCGGTCACCCGCATTAAAGGTCGCGTCCGTGCCATGAAAGGTACATTCTCTGGCGGTACCCTCGCCAGCTTTAAGGCCACGATGGCAGCGGCAGCAAAGCAGCCAGAGTTGATTGACGTACTCATCAACCCCTTCGCTTTAGCGGAGAGCTTTTCAGGCCCCAAGCAGCCCTCTGGTATGGCGCCCATTTATGATGAAGCGTTGAACAGCTGGTCAGCACCTTTCGTGATGGCCACCATTAACACCAAGAATATTCATCGCTCCAACTTCCTACTGAGCCATCAATACGGTGAAAATTTTATTTACGATGAAATGCTGCTGACCGGTCCCGGCGAACAAGGCGAAGCCATCGCCAAAGCCGTCACTGAAGACAAGTCCATGGCCAACGACCCCCGCCAACCCGGAGAAGGTCCTTCAAAAGAAGAGCGCGAAAGCGGTCATTATGATGTGCTATTCGTTGGCTCCAATGACAACGGCGACTCAATAAGCGCCAGTGTTAAAGGCGATAAAGACCCCGGCTATGGCTCGACCTGCAAGATGATCTCTGAAAGTGCCGTCTGCCTGCTGAAAAACCTTGATGCTGCCTCTGGAGGCATCTGGACACCCGCCGCTGCACTGGGCTCTTTGTTGATAGAGCGACTAGAAGATAATGCAGGGTTAACGTTTCAGCTTGAAAGTTAATGCTGATGATTATTTCGATATAATAATGAAAGAAGGCAGGGGGAAATGGTACTTATTTTTGTGTTGGTAGCATTGTTGGGATAATTCATTAGGATAAAGTTCTGCAGGGATCCCCGCCCCGCTGGGGTACGCTGCGCTACTCAGAAAGTAATGACCGCTGCGGGGGCAGTGGGTCAAAATCAAAGGCAAGGGCAAGGGCAAGGGCACAGATTGCTGCCTATACTGCGGAAACCGAAGCATCAAAACCATTAATGACAATGCCACGCTCAACCTTTCAGAAGATATGATATTTACCGGCAGTGACAACATCGATTTCATTCACCCCGGCTGCGGCGGTGAACTGATCTCAAAAGGTAGCAATATGCGGTTCAGTATTACACGCCGAACAAGGCGCTATGATCTTGAAGGTAAATGTATTACTGATCAGCCTATATACATTCAAGCCCCAACAGTTGCAATACGACTCCCCGCACGGTCACTGATCACATCCACCCGCAATGCCATTTGCTCTTTTAATTCACTGACATGTGAAATAATCCCGATCATCCGGCCGCTTGCCTGCAAATCAATTAACGTTCTAACAGCTAGGTCAAGTGATTCAGGGTCTAGGCTACCAAAGCCTTCATCAATAAACAGCGTATCGAGTTTTATCCCACCGGCGTAAGACTGGACGACATCTGATAACCCTAACGCCAAGGACAGTGCCGCGAGAAAAGACTCACCGCCGGATAACGTCGCCACTGACCGAGTCTTGCCGCTGTAGCCATCATCGACTTCAAGTTCTAGCCCTGAGGCCTTGTTGCCTTTGGCGCGATCTTCCTTGCGTACGAGTCGATAGCGGCCCTTGCTCATCTGTATCAGCCGTTGCGAGGCTTGGATCAGTACATCGTCCAACAGCACGCTCAGCACAAAGCGTTGCAGGCTTATTTTATTGCCGGTCTGGCCGTTGGCGACGTCGCTTAATGTACCAATAATTTTGTATTTGGCCTCCAGTGCTGCGTTCTTTTTATGGGCTTGCTCGAGCTTTTTCTCAACCGCCTTGAGTTGGTTATTACGCTCTTCAATTTTTCGCCAGACTGCATCGGCCTGAACATAGATTGCATTGATTGCTAGCAGGCTTCCTTCAATAACGTCAAGGTCAGGCTTTACCTTGTCCTCTACGTCGCTTTGCATTTGTTTGATAACGCCTT
>JBNMPW010000192.1:0-4530 GCA_051277205.1 Oceanicoccus sp.
AAGAGATGGGTAGAGCTCTTGGCAATAAACAGTTTTCGCTAATATTCGTCATTGTCCTTATCTCATCTGCGATTGGTGGCGTACTGGTGAATATTGATATTTATATGACGACGTTTTTTCTGGGCATTTGGTACTGATGATTTGCGCTGGTTTGCAATATCGGCGCTAGGCGCATTATTAGCACTATCTTTTGTTGATTATATTCAGAGTCGCTGGGACAAAAAACAGATTATGTGGTGCTGCGCCATTGCCAGTTTGTTTGATTCATTACTCTGGGTTAATTTGAGGTTGTTAGATGTATTGCCCGAAAATAATGATCCCTTACTGCTGGTAATTCTGGTTGGTTCAGGCACATTTACCACATTGGTTGCTGTTATTGACGGTATTATCAGTGCTTCTATTATAGGTGATATTCTAGATCAGCATGAGTTGAAAACGGGTTATCGCCAAGAAGGTATGTTTAATGCGGCCCTATCTTTTTCTGGAAAAGCCGCCTTAAGTGTGGGTATTGTTGCATCAGGTTTTATTATTGAATTGATTGGTTTCCCTAAAAATGCAGACACGCAAGCAGTTCCGCCGGAAACACTATTCAATCTTGGTCTAGTGGTTGGGGTACTGATACCGTTGTTGTATGTGATTCCCATTTATATGATAAAAATTACCAGATTACCAAGAATTTGTATCGGGATATTCAGCGCCAATTGGCTGATCGGCAGAGTTAATGTTACCAGCTATTTGTCATCATATTTACCTACTTGACTCCTATCCAATGGCGTCTCTGTCGCTGCAAGCAATAACTGACTGCTGACGAATAGTGGTAAAATATAAAGTGCTTGTCGCCATACCTCTGTCAGTAAGCTGGGACTAATAGGTGTTTTTGTAGCCTGCTCAAATGCATATGCGCATGACAGCAGCTTTTCTTGACTCCACTTTCTACCTATAAGTATCAGACTAAAAGGTGCGCCACTTTTATAATAACCACATGGAAATACCACCTCAGGTAATCCAAGAAAATTGATATAAGGTTTTGCCACTGAGGGGTAACTAGAATGCTCGTCGTTAGCGTCGGTGTTGATAGGCTCAATTTCTTTAAACATCTGAGGAAAGGCTAGGAGGTCAATATTTTTTTTGTCTAGTACACGGTTAAATAAAGTTAAATATTTTATCACGGATAATGATGAACTTGCTCATATCAGGAAACTCTTTCGATAGTTCCGGCATCAGCAGTTATTCTAGCTTTTGTAAACATTTTTTGTCTACTGCCCTATGGTAGAGCCCAAGATATTTTTTATTGTCTTTAGCAAGCTCCCTCAGATTGGACATCTTCCAAATCAGGCATAGCCTTGTCGACTTGTCGTCAAAGGGGTTGCTACTCGTTACTTCAATCAATGACTCGATAAAAGATATACCGCTTAGATTTGGCGTTTCTTTAAAGTATTGATTCATATCATGAGCCAGCGTCTTCGACCCATAAAAAAAGACTGCAATGAATATT
The DNA here is from genome assembly GCA_051277205.1 of Oceanicoccus sp. GTDB lineage: Bacteria > Pseudomonadota > Gammaproteobacteria > Pseudomonadales > Dasaniaceae > Oceanicoccus. Next base: position 1,496 of record JBNMPW010000192.1, read on the forward strand.
GTGAGCATAAACCTGAAAACCCTGCCCAAGCAAAAGGGCCGGAGGTGCTAGCGGCCCCTAGCTGCTTAATGACTTTAATGGCTTTTTATACAGTACTCGTGTTTCACTTGAGATTGATCGTTTTGCCCAGCCTCTGCCATATAACCCTGTTCAGATAGGTTGCCGATTGCGGCTTTTGTTTTGGAGTCCGCGTCTGTATGACCTGCAATAACATCTACCATTGTGGCTGCATCGCGAACGTTCTTTACATGAGGCCCAATGACATCCATAAAGCTTGCCGATAAAGGTGTTGCGCCACTCGTAGGTACTAGTCCAAAGGTCGGCTTAACACCAACCAGTGCCTGGGCAGATGCCGGATTTTGAATAGAGCCACTGATTTCTTAAGCCAAGCTCAGTATTACAAACCCTGCGGAGACGGCCGTGGCAACACCGCTGCTGCTACCGCCGGGAACAAAATTCCGGTTCACAGTATTATACGTTGGCCCTGCATACCTAGTATTCGCTGAATCATCTTTAGTGCTAAAAGCCGGTATGTTGCCTTCGCCGATAATTATCGCACCCGCTTGCCGCAGACGTTAAACCATAGGAGTATCTGCGGTGGGGATAAGCTCAATACCGCCCGCTTGCTTGCTCAAGGGAGCCCAGCCAGCAGTACAGGGGGGCGCAATATTTATAGACTCTTTGATAATAATGGGGACTCCGGCTAGCGGCCCTAGTTGCTCGCCATCCATTCGGCGCTTATCTATCAATTTTGCATCGTGAATAGCATCTGGGATAAGGCAAATAAAGGCGTTATAAGTGCGGTCATATTTTTCAATGAAATCCAGATAGCGTTAAAAAAGGGATTTGGCGGTATATTGATTAGTTGTATATCCTGACTGGATATCGGAAACAGATAACTCGTTAATTGATAATGTACTAATCATAGTTAGACCTACAAGCTAGAGGGTTATTAATTCCAAAAATACCGGGTAAATAAATATTTTTCCTTAGGAAGGGCAGTTCCTCATGCAGGGTTGATCACTTCTTTAATATATTTTGGTTGTTCCAATGTTATAAAGTGGTTTGTATTTTTTGTCTTAACTATTCGCATCTGGTCATTGAGCTTCTCTCCTTCCAGAGCGCTGGCTTCCATGGTTTTATTTATCAGAACATCATCACGCTCTCCCTGAAGCAGTATCACTCGATGAAAGTTTTGGTACAGCGTGTAGGTTTGTTCTTCCTGCCATGTTGTAATGTTAATAACGTTAGTCAAATAAACCCAGTAAAATTTTGGTGAACGTAAATTCCCCATCATAATACTATTTTTAAGACTGTTGGTAGGATTCATCATTGCAGTCTTTTCAATGCTCTCTTGGGAAGACTTAGAGTAATAGTTAAAAACAATAGGTAGCAGGTAGGCGGAAATAGCGTTCCCAATTTTACTTGTGCTCATACCAAGGCTAGTTCCTTTAGGAACAACGGCTGCTTCCAATATGGCTGTAACAGTCTTATCTTGTGGGCGAGTAATTTCCGGGAACTGGCGCCCCGCATCCAATACTACGGCGCCACCACGTGAGTGCCCATGAATAAAAATATTTGAGTTCGACGAGAATTCTTTAATAATTCTAGCCAGATAAAATCCGTCATGCTCAATCGTTGCTGGCTCATACGGATTTGTTTCCCAATTCATTTTTTTGACCTTGTTCAAATTGAACGGGGAGTGGTAAAACGAATTGTTTACAAAAATAACCTGACAATTTTCATCTTTATATAGATCAACAAAGTAAGCTATGGTTTCTGTGAAGCCGGGGAAGCAGATAATCGTTTTTGATGTGGCAGCGCCTTGATTTCGGATGGCAAAAACTGTTTCCCCGACTGAGAATATATCTCCTTCAAAGGGGATGGGTTTGGGCGCGGGCAAGGGCTTATTAAGCACATGTTGGTGGTAGAGGTGGAACGCTATGCTTATGAAGCAAAGTATCAGTAGAGTTGTCATGGAAGCTCGTTTTCTAATTATAAGTAGGTGTAGGTGTTACTGTTTAATTTTTCCAAGGCCGTACGGATCGACGCTGGGATGGATACTGGGCGGTTGGATTTTCGATCAACAAAAACGTGTACAAAAGTACCATGTGCACAGAGAGATTCACTGCCGGCTTTAAAAATCCCCAGTCCGTATCGAACGGAGCTATTGCCAATATGCTCAGCACGTAAACCAACTTCAATTTTCTCGGGATAACTTACTGGGTGGTGATAGCTGCATCGGGAGCTCACCACAAAGCCCACGATATTACCGGTGTGAATATCGAGTTCACCATGGTGAATGAGGTAGTGATTTACAGCCGTGTCAAAATAGGAGTAATAGACGACATTGTTTACATGCCCGTAAATGTCGTTGTCGCTCCAGCGTGTAGTAATTTCGTAGAAGTGTAGGTAGCTGGATCTCTTTGGGTGTTCATTATTTGAGGGTTGATCACTCATACGTTAATGCCTTAATTTCGATAGGTGTTATTGCTAATAGATGGATTTATAGATTGCAAGAGCATCAGCCTCGCTAACTACTCTGGGATTGTTAATCAGTAATCGTTGTTGTTGCATAGCATCTTTTGCCAGCATGGGTAGTGCGTCTTCACTGATACCCATATCACGTAACTGTGTAGGTAGGCCTAAGTTATCGATCAAATTTTCTATTGTGTTAATGAATTGTTCGGTTTGCTCAGTTGAATTTTTTGCCAGAGGTTCAGTGACTAGAATAGATGCTAATTCTGCATACAAATGTTTTGCTGCTTCGGCGTTAAATCGTAACACCGCGGGCAATAACAATGAGTTGCTGAGCCCATGGGGTATGTGAAAGTGGCCGCCAAGTGGGTATGCCAGTGCATGTACCGCCGCTACCGGTGCATTGGCGAAAGCCTGGCCAGCAAGCGTGGAACCCAGCAGCATTGAGCTGCGTGCCGTCATATTTTGTCCCTGATGTACCGCTGTGGAAATATTCGTTGCTAGAAGTTTTAGAGCTTCTTTTGCTAGTAAGTCTGATAGAGGGTTCTTTTTAATAT
>JBNMPW010000193.1:0-4506 GCA_051277205.1 Oceanicoccus sp.
AAAAGCTTTGTAACACTCCCTTGGTAACTGACACGATAATGAATAAAAGAGGTTAAGTCCCACCTGACAAGAGCCTGGTTTAGACGCAGTTTAAATACAGACTGAGTGGGTGTTTAAGGCGGTCAGGTGCGGATCTCATTAGGGCGCGACAGTGAATCCGACAATAATTACTATCAACAGATGCCGGATAGTTGTCTTCGTTACCGCTATTTTTATTAGACGTTAATTTATCGAAAAGGCTAGACTCACTGTTTGGCAACAAAATTCCTCAATAAATATTGAGGAATAGGGGTTATTTGCTTAATATTTGGGGAGCGTCCATATATTTTCCAGTTATTCAGAGTGACCCGGTCGAAACCAGCTGCGATTATGCCGACAGTATAATACTACCCTTGTTACGCCAACATCAAAGTTGCTTTGACTAGGAAGGTATTGACCTGGATGGGCATAAATAAATGGCGGAAATCAAAGTGATAACAATTTTCCAGACATTGTCCTCCGGCTGAAAAAATAATGATGGCTTTATTCAGGTTGGTGGATGTATTGTCAACATTAGTAGGGTAGAGGACCGCTCTGTCATGCTGCTTTGTGGCTCGCTAGGAAGATACCTGCGATTTAACGGCGTGCTAATAAATAGCAAAAATAGCACCCGCCTACAGCGCCTGTAATAATACCAATAGGTAGCTCTTGGGGTGCTAATAGCATGCGCGCCATGATATCTACGCCTAGTATAAAAACAGCGCCAGCCATTGCACATAACGGCAGCAAAACACGATTATCACTACCAACAAACGATCTCATAATATGAGGTACGACTAGGCCAACAAAGCCAATGGTGCCTGTCAGTGAAACAATCAAGCTAGTGACTAGCGTTGCCAATAGTAAGATGATTATTCTCGCTCGGTTGACCGAAATGCCTAAAGCCGCAGCGCTTTCCTGGCCCATCATCAGCGCATTTAAATTGCGTGCTTGCCAAATTAGTAAGATGACGCCGAACAAAACAAACACAGTCGGGATCGGTAGCAAATCCCAGCGCGCTCGGCCTAGGCCTCCTAGCATCCAAAACATCACTGATTGTGCCGCACGTTGGTCACCGAGGAAGATGAGACCATTGGTGCCGGCCATCAATAAAAAAGAAATAGCCACACCCGCCAATACTAAACGATCTGGTCGCTGGTTTTGCGGTCGCCTGATCAAGAGTAATAACAGTAGGAAAGAAAGCAATCCACCAGCAAAGCTAAACACCGGCATGGTGTAAGCGCCTATCACTAAACCTAGATGAGAGATCACCAATACCGCTCCCATTGAGGCGCCAGAGGAGACACCTAGTAAGAATGGATCTGCTAGAGGGTTGCGAGTAGCGGCTTGTAAAGCGGCTCCTGATACGGCTAACCCGGCACCAGCCAACATCGCCAGAATGACTCGTGGTGCCCTAAGCTCCAAAATGATGACGGCTTGAGATTGACGCCAGGTTGTATCAATCCAGCTACTTAATGAGTCAGGGCTGACACCATGCCATAGAATACCAAATACCTGATAGGGAGTAATCTGACTGACACCTATCATGATGCCAGTCAGTGCAAAGAGTCCTATGAAAAGCAGTAACAGGCCTGCTATGGCTTGAGGCCTATGAGTATTGCTCAATCGTTTAGCTACCAGCCATATACATTTTTTTAGCTAGCTTTTCTATCGCACGGATGTTCAGCGGCCCTGGTGTAATTTCACCATACTCAAGTGGCAGAAAACGGTCATTCTTAACGGCATCCAGTGTCGAGAGTACGGGATGATTCTTAATAAATGCCCACGAAGACTCCCAACCGCCTTTTTGGTAATCCACCAGAATAAGAAAATCAGGTTCAGCGTCCATGACGGCTTCAATGCCGACTTTGCCCCAGCTAGTGTCGATGTTATCCATCACATTAATACCACCCGCCGCACGAATGAGCGCTGTTGGCATACCAAAACGACCCGATGTAAATATCTTATCTTCGCCGGAATCATAGAGGAACACTTTAACCGCTGGTTTGCCCTCGATACGCGAGGTCACTTGTTGCAATCTTGATTTCCAATCATCAACCAAAGCGACCGCTTTTTCCTTTATGCCAAATACAGCGCCAAGGCGTAATACGTCTTCATACAACAAATCCATAGAGGCATCCGGGCCCGATTTGGTGAGGTACACGCAGGATTCGGTTAGCTCTAATACCGGAATACCGAACTTCCCTAGGCTCTGTGGGGTCAGCTCCCCATCAGTACGCATACCATAGTTCCACCCGGCAAAAAACAGATCGGAGTCTACGCTTAGAATATTCTCAGTTGTTGGGTATTTAGGTGCTAATTCAGGAATATCACCGCGATCAAGGTCAAACTCGGCGGAGGATTTATACCACCCTGTAATGCCAGTTAATCCCGCTATTTGACTGTTTATGCCCAGGGCAAAAGCCATCTGGCTCATGTTTTGATCATGAATGACTGCCCGCTGTGGTGCGCTATTAAAAGTAACCGCACGGCCACAACTATCGACACTGACTGGAAACTCGGAGGCTTGGCTAAGCGTCGTCAAATTGGAAAGCAGTAATATAGAACTAAGTACAAGGTTACGCATTAGCTTGTTTTTTATCGGTTGTGTGAGGAATAAATGGAAGCGACGTGGCATGGAATGACCATTGCTCCCAAGGATTGATGTAAGTTTTTGCACTGACTGAAAAAACATCCTCAAATAACTCTGAGGTTAGTACTTGTTTGGCGCAGCCATCAGCCACTAAGCGTCCTTGTTGCATCATTAACACTCGGTCGCAATAGCGCGCAGCCAGTGGAAAATCATGCAGAGAAACCAGGCTGCTTACGGGTAATTGACGGAGCAGTTCCATGAGGCTGAGCTGATGTTCAATATCGAGATGATTACAAGGCTCGTCGAGTACCATCAGCTGTGGTTGCTGAACTAAGGCTCGGCAGATCATCACTCGTTTGCGCTCTCCACCTGAAAGTTCGTTTATATCTCGATCTAAATAATCATTGAGATGAAGCCGTTGTACGGTTTCATTAATAATGACGTCGCCTTGTGGATCGCTACCACTGAACCAATGTTGGTGAGGCGTGCGGCCAGTGGCGATGACTGAGCGAACATTTAGATGGAAGTCGGCGGGCATTTCCTGTGTGACTGCAGCGACGAGCAACGCCCGTTGCCTATCGCTCAAAGTGTCGATATTTTGCCCGTTTAAGTAAATGGTGCCTGAAAAAGATTTCAATGCACCAAACAGGCAACGCAATAGGGTCGTTTTACCGGAGCCATTGGGTCCCAAAACACCGACGATTTCACCAGGGTTCATGCTGAAGCTGACATCATCTAACAGCTTGCGATGTGAGTCGCCAGATACTGTGAGCCCTGCGACTCGAAGTAAATTAATGATAGCCATCGATCAAGTGGCGTGATTTTTTTGAATTGTCATTGCCGAGTGTTTCCTAAGTTTTACACAGGCAAGCAGGTCTAGGATAAAAGCCGAAAAGCTTTCAAGTCCAGAACCGCCCACCGCGATTATATAAGGATGTTTACGTTAGGCTGGTTTCCGGGCTTAACAGTTGGCGAATGCCGCCGATCAACCGTTCCCAAGCGATTGTTTAGTGGTATTGCTGATCGATAAACTGTAGTTACCGTTGCGGGGGCAGCGCCAGATTTACACCGGCTTCCCAATTATCAGTCGACATAAATTGGCCGACTGCACCTATCGCATACAATATTCGATGGGCGACATTATATTTAGAAAGTTCTCTAGCACAATAGTATTTTTGCAAAAAATATCTCTGTTGATTGCAACAAAGTACAGAATTAAAACCTTATATAGTTATGATATTAGCCAGATCCGATAAAACTATAGTGAATTGAAAAACTTGATTAAAGCGACAGATTACAGCCATTGAGTTTTTAAGTTTATGACAATTCAAAATTGTTGGGTGACTTTGACGAAGTGTTTCCAGTACTAGCTTATTTGACCCACCGTAAAACCTGCCCACATTTCCCGACGCCTGAAAAAGTAATGACGCCTTTATTCAGGTTGATGAATGTAGAGCCAAAATTGACATTAGGCCATACTCGTTACTGGTAAATAAGTAAAAAGTAGTTGAGATTTTGTTCAAGGAAGCAGAGGGTCTTCCAATAGGCTCCTAAGCATTTCAAAAGTGTGGGTGTCATGGTTATTTCATACAAACACTGCATATCTGTTACCGACGCCAGGATCATCTTTTCCAGTATATTCAGATCGGTATCATCGAGTTTATTGATATAAAGGCAGGAAACGCTGGTCTTGTGTTTACTTTGTCTATTGAAAAGTGCCTGTCTTTTATTCTGTTGTCCCAATCAATCTCCTGATATAACGGAGCATTAATACTTTTGAACAACAAACTAATTGCATCGATGACATGTTTTTTTTGCCAGGCCTCACCCGAGCCTTCATTAATCGACTTTGACAAATACTCGGAAACTGAACTTTTGGTATGCTGTTTGAGGCG
>JBNMPW010000194.1:0-4495 GCA_051277205.1 Oceanicoccus sp.
GATAAAACGTCGTGTGATTGAAGGAGCCGGTGATGCCGATGTCGCAATTATTGAGATCGGCGGTACTATTGGTGATATCGAAGGTCTGCCATTTTTTGAATCTGCTCGGCAGCTAAAAGCTGACCTCGGGCCCAATCGCGCGATGTTAATGCACCTAACCTTGGTGCCATATATTGCCACCGCTGGTGAGACCAAAACCAAACCTACCCAACACTCGGTGAAAGAGCTGCGTTCTATTGGCTTGCAACCTGATATTTTACTGTGTCGGTCCGATCATGAAATCGATGATGGTTCCTTGCAGAAAATATCCTCATTCACCAATGTCGAATTGAAAGCGGTCATTCCGCTGCAAGATGCCGACACCATTTATCGCATTCCCGGTGCCTTGCAAAGTCGCGGCCTCGACGAGATTATCGTTGAGCGCTTTGGCCTAGATTGTCCAGTCGCTGATCTGGCGGAATGGGATCGTGTTATCGATGGCGCGATTAACCCAGATAAAGAAGTGACGATTGCCATGGTCGGTAAATACATGGAACTTATCGATGCCTATAAATCTCTGAATGAAGCCTTGCAGCATGCGGGCATTACTACTCGTACCAAGGTCAATATTCGTTATGTTGATTCACAAAAAATTGAAGAGGATGGATTAGGCCTGCTGGATGGTGTCGATGGTATTTTAGTGCCCGGTGGTTTTGGCAACCGTGGTGTAGAGGGTAAAATTGCCACCGTACGCCACGCCCGCGAAAACAATATTCCTTATTTGGGAATTTGCTTGGGTATGCAAGTGGCAGTTATCGAGTACGCCCGCAATGTCGCCGGTTTGGCCAAGGCCAATTCGACCGAGTTTGATAAGCAATCACCGCACCCGGTTATCGCTTTGATTACCGAGTGGATATCCGCTGAAGGTATTACTGAGAAGCGCGACGAAAATGCCGACTTAGGCGGCACTATGCGTTTGGGCGGTCAAGAATGTCGCTTAGTAGAGGGTTCCAATGCCAAAGCGATTTACAAAGACGAGTTAATTATCGAGCGCCATCGCCATCGCTATGAAGTCAACAACAACTATGTTGATGCTTTGCAACAAGCGGGTTTAAAGGTTGGCGGTTGGTCAGCGGATGATTCGCTGGTAGAGGTTGTTGAGCTGGTCGATCATCCATGGTTTGTTGCCTGTCAATTCCACCCAGAATTTACCTCAACGCCCCGCGATGGCCACCCTTTGTTCAGTGGTTTTGTCAATGCTGCGGTTGCGTTCAATCAGCAAGTCGCTAGCAGCGAATAATATAGGAAGAAACTGTGAGTCAAAAAACACTGCAAATCAATCAGCTCAAGATTGGCAATGATCTGCCTTTCGTGCTGTTTGGCGGTATGAATGTTTTAGAGTCTCGTGATCTAGCTATGCAGATTGCCGAGCATTATGTTGAAGTCTGTCAGAGGGTAGGCGTGCCTTATGTGTTCAAGGCGTCTTTTGATAAAGCTAATCGTTCGTCGATTAACTCCTATCGTGGCCCTGGTATGGAAGAAGGCTTAAAGATCTTCCAAGAGATTAAAGCCACTTTTAATGTGCCGGTGATTACCGACATCCATGAAATTGAACAGGCGAAACCGGTAGCCGAGGTTTGCGATGTGATTCAACTGCCCGCTTTTTTAGCGCGGCAGACAGACCTAGTGGCGGCGATGGCTGCCACAGGCAATGTCATTAATATCAAAAAACCGCAGTTTTTAAGTCCGCCGCAAATGAAAAATATTGTCGATAAATTTGCCGAGTGCGGTAACGAAAATGTGATGCTTTGCGAGCGCGGCAGTAATTTTGGTTATGACAACCTGGTGGTCGACATGCTGGGTTTTCGCACTATGAAAGAAGTCAGTGGCGGCGCGCCGATTATTTTTGACGTAACTCATGCCTTGCAGTGTCGCGATCCAATGGGTGCTGCGTCTGGCGGTCGCCGTCATCAGGTGGCAGAGTTAGGCCGCGCCGGTATGTCGCAAAAAATAGCCGGCCTATTTTTGGAGTCACATCCAGATCCGGATAACGCGTTGTGTGATGGCCCCTCAGCTTTACCGTTAGCGGTGCTGGAAGGGTTTCTAAAAGAAATGAAAGCGATTGATGATGTGGTAAAATCGCTTCCTGAATTAATTATTGATTAGTACCTTTAAACCACAGTTACCTAAATAGGGTGTCGCTGTGATCACTTGTTTTGTGGAGTAAAACGAATGTCAGAGATTGTTGATGTAAAAGCTTTTGAAGTATTGGACTCACGTGGCAACCCTACTGTTGAAGCAGATGTGGTATTGGCTTCTGGTGCTGTTGGCAGTGCATGTGCGCCATCAGGTGCCTCAACGGGTAGCCGCGAGGCATTAGAATTACGTGATGGCGATGAGTCCCGTTACTTAGGTAAAGGCGTATTAACGGCCGTGGCTAATATCAACACTACTATTAAAGATTTGTTGGTCGGTAAAGATGCTGCCGATCAGCGGGCTATCGATCAACTAATGATTGATGCCGATGGTACTGACAGCAAAGCAAATTTGGGCGCCAATGCTATTTTGGCGGTGTCACTGGCGGCGGCCAAAGCTGTAGCTATTGAAAAGGGCATTCCCCTCTATCAACATATTGCAGACCTGAACGGCACACCCGGTGAATACAGCATGCCAGTTCCAATGATGAACATCATTAATGGGGGTGAGCACGCCGATAACAATGTCGATATTCAAGAGTTTATGGTGCAACCAGTTGGTGCCAAAAGCTTTACCGAAGGTTTGCGTATGGGGGCTGAAATATTTCACGCGTTGAAAAAAGTATTAAAAGACAAAGGTTTGAATACCGCCGTAGGTGATGAGGGTGGTTTTGCGCCAAACCTTGCGTCTAATGCGGATGCTTTAGCGGTAATTAAAGTGGCGGTTGCCGATGCCGGTTATAGTTTAGGCGATGACATTACTCTGGCTTTGGATTGCGCCGCATCAGAGTTTTATAGCGACGGAAAATATGATTTGGCCGGTGAAGGCCAGGTGTTTAGCGCTGAAGGCTTTAGCGACTATCTATCAGACCTTTGCGACCAATACCCGATCATTTCGATCGAGGACGGTCAGGATGAATCTGATTGGGCGGGCTGGAAATACCAGACTGAGAAATTAGGCCATAGAGTACAGTTGGTCGGTGATGATCTGTTTGTTACCAATACCAAGATCCTGCAAGAAGGTATCGATAAAGGCATCGCCAATTCTATATTGATTAAATTCAATCAAATCGGTTCGCTGACGGAAACGCTGGATGCCATCAAAATGGCGAAAAATGCTGGTTATACGGCGGTTATCTCTCACCGTTCCGGTGAAACTGAAGACACCACTATTGCTGATTTAGCTGTTGCTACTGCCGCCGGTCAAATCAAAACCGGCTCTTTGTGCCGCTCAGACCGGGTTGCCAAGTATAACCGCCTGTTGCGCATTGAGGCCGAGTTGGGTGCTGCAGCAGCCCCATATCGTGGTCGCGCTGAATTTAAGGCCTAAGCAATACCTTTGCGCGGGCGACAATGTTATCCCGGGGTGGCTTTTCCGCCCCCGTTTTATTTATCCTTCCTCGCTATTGTGCTAGCGTGTCTGCTAACAATAATTATTACCGCCTTAGTGCGTTTATGACTATGCGCTTGATTCTACTTTTACTGCTCATGCTGTTGGCCGCACTACAATATAGGTTGTGGTTTGGGCAGGGTAGTTGGGAGCAAATTGTCAGTCTAGAGCGCGAAATCGAAGAGCAGCAACTTATTAATCAGCGCCAGAAAGATCGCAATGGTGTGCTCGAAGACGAAGTGCGTGATCTTAAAAGTGGCATGGAAAGCGTTGAAGAGCGGGCCCGCTCTGATTTGGGTTTGATCAAAAAAGATGAGACATTTTATTTAATCGTCGAAGATAAAAAATAATGAGCAATGTCGACGTGCAATGTTATGCGGTAGTACCCGCAGCAGGTGTTGGCCGGCGGATGGCGTCTGCTATCCCTAAACAGTATTTACCCTTGCTGGGTAAAACCGTGATGGAGCATACTGTGCAAGCGTTATTGTCTCAGCCCCAGTTACAAAAAATCGTAGTGACCGTAGCCGCTGATGATCAGCGCTGGCAATCGCTGGCGCTGCTTAAAGATGAGCGCATTAGCGTTGTCATTGGCGGTGATCAGCGCAGTGATTCGGTATTGCGGGGCTTACAAGCGTTGCAGGCATTCGGCATTCGAGCGGATGACTGGGTATTGGTTCACGATGTCGCTCGGCCCTGTATTCGCCGGCAAGATATTGAGCGCTTGATAGTCCAGCTGTCAGCCGAAGCTGTTGGTGGTATTTTAGCCATACCCGTCAGCGATACAGTCAAAAACGTAGCCGCCGATAATAACATTGAGGCGACCTTAGACCGCAGTCAATTGTGGCTTGCGCAAACCCCACAGATGTTTCGTTTTGCCGGCTTACAGCGGTCGCTGACCTCAGCTCAGCAAGCGGGAAATGAAATTACCGAT
>JBNMPW010000195.1:0-4258 GCA_051277205.1 Oceanicoccus sp.
ATAAGGCCAATCCCAATATAATCTGATTGGATGGCGTACTTTGCAAACCCATTGCCTGTCGCAAAATAGCGAACACTATAATAATGCGAGTGAATGAGGTCATCATCATCAAGAATGACGGCAGCAGTGTTAGCGCTGTCATAATCGCTAAAATTTGCAGCGTTACGGTATATTCCTGATTACCATCTGGATTAGTGGTGACGGTCATTGCAGGAATACCAGGGATTGCCATCGAGGCGGTTTTGGTAATACTTTCTGCCAAAGTACTCACTGTATTGTTGGTGGCAGAAACGCTAGTCTCGCTTGCATCTTGCGCCAATGCTGGCATGGCTAAAAACACCAATGCTACCAACATGACTAAAGTCTGCAGGAGCTTCACGTTTTTGATGCTCCGTTTGACGCTTTATCTTGCTGTAATATTTTTTTGATGGTAGATGAAAAATCAATCGGCGCGGCCGTAGCTTGCTCTACTACCGGCTGACTAAAACTTTGCAAATGTGAAACTCGACCTGGAGCGACGCCAATAAGTATTTGCTCGCCACCAACATCAATCAACACGACTTTTTCTCGCGTACCGACAGATAAAGCACTGACAACTTTCATTGATTGACCGGCAATCATCGACAAGCCTGAAAAACGCCGCATAAACCAAGCTAACGCTATAATTAGTCCAACCACAAACAACAGGCCAAAAACGACCGTCGCTGGATTAGCATTCACCACCGCCGAACCAACGGGCTTAGCACCACTGGTAGCATTCGAACCAGTTTCTGTAGATTTATTTATGGGAGAATAGTAGTTTTTTCCCGGAGCTTTTTTATCTGCAGTCGCACCACTTTCAACTGCCGGACTCGCTATAAAATCTTGCTCAGTAGCTAACCCAGCACTGAGTTCTGTAGCTGCAGCTAACAATAACGGCGTGTAGAGCAAACTTATTATCACAGCAAATATCGCTAACCATGGTCGGTATTTCATCATTTCTAGCGCAGCTTTTTAATGCGTTCGGAGGGACTGATTACATCAGTCATTCGAATACCAAACTTTTCGTTTACCACAACCACTTCACCGTGTGCGATCAGGGTGCCATTAACCAATACATCCAAAGGTTCACCCGCCAAACGGTCAAGTTCGATCACCGAGCCTTGATTCAATTGCAGCAAATTACGAATACTGATTTCTGTGCTACCCACTTCCATCGAAATATTGACAGGGATATCCATAATGACATCAAGGTCGGGAGCGCCCTCAACAGCCGCTGCTGAACTTGATGAAAAATCATCCATGGGCGCCGCTTGCACTGCATCGACATCTACTTTCCCAGCATCGCCCTGTTCTTCCATTGCGGCCGCCCAATCATCGGTTATTTCGCCCTGATCTGCATTGTCGTCTTCGTCACTCATTTCTCTTCCTCAAAACTTTACTGGTTTGTCTATAAGGCCTAAATTAGTTATTACGTATTGGCTGACGGGTTATAACACGTGATTGCGAATAATTTTATCGGTAACCTGAAACGCCATATTACCTTTGGATCGACCCATCTTGGCATTTAGCACAGGAACACCATTAGCCATTAATACCAGCGTGTCAGGCATCTCGATGGGGATCACATCGCCCGCCTGTAAAGCTATAATATCGCGCAATGAAATTTCTTTTTCTGCGACAGTACACCCTAAACTCACCGACGCACTCATGATGTCTTCACGCAGTGAATTCACCCAGCGGTCATCAATATCATCAACATCTGTTTGTAAACCGGCATCCAAAGTTTCACGGATCGGCTCGATCATCGAATAAGGCAGCGTGATATGGATATCACCACCGCCACCATCTAACTCAACATGAAAGGTGCTAACCACAACCACCTCACTTGGACTCACAATATTGGCCATCGACGGATTAACTTCAGCGTTAACAAACTCAAATTCTATCGGCAATACCGCCTTCCAAGCCTCTTTCAAATCGACAAAAGCATTCTGCAAGACCATTTCAACGACTCGCAATTCAGTGGGTGTGAATTCACGACCTTCGATTTTGGCATGACGGCCATCACCACCAAAAAAGTTGTCCACCAACTTAAACACCAACTTTGCATCAAGAATAACCAAACCCGTACCACGCAAAGGCCGCAGTTTAACCAAATTCAAACTGGTCGGTACGTAAAGGGTATGCACGTATTCACCAAATTTTTGAATTTGAATGCCGCCTACTGCCACATCGGCAGTACGCCGCAACAAGTTAAATAAACTGATACGGGTATATCGCGCGAAGCGCTCGTTGACCATTTCCAAGGTCGGCATCCGACCACGAACAATCCTATCCTGGCTGGTTAAGTCATAGAATTGTGCCGAGCCATCGTCAACATCTGTCTCGGTATCAACATCGCCATCATCAACGCCGTGTAAAAGAGCATCAATTTCATCTTGGGATAGTAAATCCTGCACTTAGTTATGTTCCTATTATTAAAAGCATTGGTATTAAAAACATTGACCTTAAAAACTTTGGTATTACCAGCATTCTGCCTATTGCATGACGAAGTTAGTGAATAAAACTTCTTCTATGCCGGGCTTGCCTATTTCCTGCTGCATAATCTCTTGAATTGCCTCTAGCGATTTCTGCCGGAGCAATTCTTTGCCCTCGTCTGTTTGCAGCTCTTCATACATTTCACCGCCAAACATCATCACTAGGCGGTTTTTAATTAACGGCAGATGCATTTGCATAGCAGAAAAAACATCGCCATCACGGGTTAACACGGTTACCTCAGCTTGCAGGTAACGCTGCCTACCACGGGACGGGAAATTAACGATGAACGCTGGCTTAATCGGGAAATACATGGCTGGTTGCGGCATGTTCTCCACTACCTTAATTGCCACTTCTTCGCCTTCATCAGTTTCTTCGGCATCAGTGCTACCGCTGTCAAAAAAGCCGAGTAAGTAGAGCGTTCCACCAACGGTTACCAGCAGCGCTAAAACCCCCGCCACAATCCAAATAATTAACTTTAGTTTCGGGCTGAGAGGTTTTCTCTCTTTCTGCTCGCTGCCTTCTTCTGTTGCTTGTTCTTCATTTTCTTCAGCCATGCCAAACTTCCGTCGTTTTGTGCGCCTTAACCCAGTGGCAGCAAAACCTGTGCCACACCCATAAAATCATTATAAAATTATTAAAAAAAATACTTGGACAGTATTTAGGTCGCCGACAAAATATTGTCACCCAACAAATGAAGTGTAGCTTATGACGGTACTAAAAAGCCCGCAGGAATGCCGCTGACTTCAATAATGCCAGCTGATTGGTTTTAAAGTAGGGGTTATACGTAGTGATCAACCAAAGATAATGAGACTTGGCCGCTCGTTTCCTGGCCAGCAGTGATTTCTTGCTGTTGATTACCAGCAACATGCTCATCCGCTAAGCCCTCTTGTGTTTCGGCCGAAGAGTCGCCTTGGCTGCCTTGCCCTGCTACATCAGCATCGGCAAGCTGTAAACCTTGCCCCTCAAGCATTTCTCGCAATCGCGGCATGCCTTGGTCAAGCGCGTCTCGAACTGCTGGATTAGGACTAGTAAACTGTACCGTGGTTTGATCGGCTTGGGTGTTTATACGCACCTGCAAAGCGCCTAGCTCTGGAGGATCTAGTGCAATCTCTGCCTTATGGATATTTTGCGAGCTCATCCACATCACTCGCTGGACAACACTCTCGCTCCAACCGGGCTTACCAACTGGCGTCATAACCGCTGCCGACAAACCAGCTTCCGGCTGCGCTCGATAAGGTTGAGCAAGTGCCGATTTGAAGTTCATCGCCTCCGCGTCAATGTCTGTAGTCACGCTCTTGCTATCAACCGTCTTAGTCGCCAGCAAGCGCTCAAAGCCTGTACTAAACGCTCCTGTAGCCTGTCTTGACGCCGCACCCACCTGCAACGATGCACTGCCAGTAATATTCTGTGTTGCTGTCTGCTGCGCAATTACCGCCGACTGAATCATTGGCGCTTGAGACGCGTTAACCCCAACCGCTCGCGGATCAGCAGCATTGACCGGCACAGCAATATAGCCATTATCAACAGCGGTAGTAGCAATTGTAGTGCCCACTTTAGTGTCAACCGTATTGCCAACCGTATTACCAACAGTAGCCCCTGCCAGGAGCGATGGACCACTAGCGGCTGCCGATGCCATGCTATCAGCCGGCCGCTTATTCGCAGCTAAAGGCTGCATGCTTAAGGTGGTAGCGGCAATTAGGCCCATATCGGCCGGATTTGCATCAAGCGTTACCTGACC
>JBNMPW010000196.1:0-4237 GCA_051277205.1 Oceanicoccus sp.
TACCCGGGCCAACAATCTTATCGACCTTAGCAATGGATTCAGTGCCATAAGCTAATGCCGCTACCGCTTGCGCACCACCAACAGTATAAACTTTATCGACGCCAGCAATAGCTGCAGCCGCCAACACCATAGGGCTTAACTCTCCACTTGGCGCAGGCACAACCATAATAATTTCTTCGACCCCCGCTACCTTAGCAGGGATAGCATTCATTAACACTGAAGACGGATACGACGCTTTACCACCAGGCACATATAAGCCAACGCGGTCCATAGCCGTCACTTTTTGCCCCAAGACAGTGCCATCCTCTTCGGTGAACTGCCATGATGCCTGCACTTGACGTGTGTGGTAGTCACGTACACGCACTGCCGCTACTTCCAATGCGTTACGCTGATCGACAGGCAAATCTTCTAGCGCTTGCGATAACTCTTCTGGTGAAACTAACAACTCATCTATAGAGCTGACTTTTCGATGATCGAACTGGTTGGTGTATTCAACAACTGCCACATCGCCGCGCTCACGCACGTGAGACAATATCTCTTCAACTGTTTTTGCCACTGTTGCATCAGATACCGATGACCATGCAAGCAGATCATCCAGCTGCTGATCAAACTCTGGGGAATTAGTAGATAACTTTCGAATTGTCATAGAGGTACTTGTATATATCGGTGATTAAGATTGAGAAGCGACCGCATCAGAAACTGCAGCAATGACTGATTGCATCAACGCATGCTTCATTTTCATCGAGGCCTTATTAACAATAAGACGAGAACTAATATCCGCTATTTCGATACGCGCCTCCAAGCCATTGGCTCGTAGGGTATTGCCGGTATCAACGATATCTACAATTTCATCCGCCAAACCCATAATCGGCGCTAACTCCATAGCGCCATACAACTTAATAAAATCAGCTTGTCGCCCTTGCTCAGCATAAAACTGCCTAGCCACATTGACATATTTTGTAGCGACTTTTATACGACCGGCTTTTTCTTCAGCCCCCTTAATTCCGGCTGTCATCAACTTGCAACGGGCAATTCCTAGATCAACAAGAGAGTACAAACCATCACCACCATGCTCTAGCATAGTATCCTTTCCTGCCACCCCCATATCTGCTGCACCAAATTGCACATACGTAGGAACGTCACTACCACGAAGTACAAGTAAGCGAACATTTGGCATATTAGTGTCGAAAGCAAGCTTGCGACTCTTTTTAATATCTTCAACCGGAACAACACCTGCTTTAGCAAGCAACGGTAGGGTCTCTTCCAGTATCCGACCTTTGGTTAACGCGATAGTTAATTGGGACATAATAAACTCTTTGCAAATAACACAGCCAGACAAAACAATCATTCCGCCTAACTGACTTTATTTTATATATGAAAAATAGAAACTAGCCTGGGACTCGACGAATATTTACACCTAACATCTGCAGTTTTTCTTCGATACACTCATAACCGCGATCTATGTGATAAATGCGATCAACTACGGTATCTCCGTCAGCCACCAGCGCGGCAATAACCAAACTGGCAGACGCGCGTAAATCCGTTGCCATTACCGGTGCAGCATTTAGTCTCTCTACGCCGGTAACAATCGCAGTATTACCTTCGAGTGTAATTTTTGCGCCCATACGATTCAATTCATGAACTTGAATCAAGCGGTTTTCAAATATAGTTTCAACTACCGTTCCCGTACCTTCAGCAACCGCATTCATCGCAGTAAACTGAGCCTGCATATCGGTAGGGAAAGCAGGGTATGGTGCCGTTTTTAAACTTACCGATTTTGGTCGACGACCCTCCATATCCAGAGCAATCCAGTCATCACCACTGGTAATAACTGCTCCCGCCTCCTCTAACTTAACCAATACTGCTTTCAACAGGCCAGGGGAAGTATCTTTTAACTTAACACGGCCACGAGTTGCTGCTGCTGCCGCTAAAAAAGTGCCCGTCTCAATACGATCAGGCATTACTTTATAAGTACAGCCATGCAAACGCTCCACACCTTCGATAATTAATGTATCTGAGCCGATACCTTCTATCTTTGCGCCCATCGCCACCAAACAATGACTCAAATCCACAATTTCCGGTTCGCGAGCAGCATTTTGCAATACCGTACGGCCTTCAGCCAAAACTGCAGCCATCAACAAATTTTCGGTGCCGCCAACAGTGACGGTATCCATAAAAATATTCGCGCCTTTTAAACGACCATCACTTTTAGCGCGAATATACCCTTCATCTACTTCGATAATCGCACCCATCGCTTCCAAACCACGCAAGTGAATATCCACTGGTCGACTACCAATAGCGCAACCGCCAGGAAAAGAAACATTTGCTTCGCCATAACGTGCCAACATAGGCCCCAACACTAGGATGGAAGCTCGCATTGTTTTCACTAACTCATATGGCGCGGTATATTCTTTAATGGTATTCGCATCAATTTCAACGGCCATTTTTTCATTTAACGTAATCGATAAGCCCATACTACGAAGTAAAGCTAACATCGTTGTAACGTCATTTAAATGCGGTAAGTTGCCTATCTGGATAGGCGAGTCCGCTAAAATAGTCGCTGCAAGAATCGGAAGAGCTGAGTTTTTTGAGCCCGAAATACGAATTTCACCGCTCAATGGGCCGCCGCCCTTAATAATTAATTTATCCATGAAGAATGATTACTCTTTGGCTAGCCGTTGGCTTCTTGTAAGGTGAATGTTTTCATATTAACAGCATGTATTTCGCCGCTCGCAATGTGTTCAGACAATACAGCATACACTTTTTGTTGTCGCTTCAAGGTATTGAGACCACCAAAAACATCACTAACGATATGTAATGCAACATGGCTACCCTCAACAGTAACCTCTATCACTGCGTCAGAAAAATGCTCTGTTAACAATGATTTAATAACTTCCGATTCCATAAATATAACTCAATTATTGGGTGTAATGTCTTCAGTGAATGTTAGCGGGACGGCAGTGAAAAATGCGATATTTTCAAAAAGCCTGTTACAACACGCCCTTTTCCCACTCTTGAATTGTTTTGCGAACGTCGCCACTATTTTTTTCAACTGCTGCCGCAAACTGTCCGCGAAAAGTCTTTCCGAAATTGATTCCATTTAAGACAAGGTTAATCATTTTCCACTGACCCTGACGGTCTTTAGCCATAGTATATGATACCTTAACCACACCGGAGCCCATAGCAATCTCCTGCACTACCGCTGTACGGCGCACGGTCTCATCTAGTACCTCACTAGGTGCTTTAACCTGTATATCTAACCCCTGAAAACCTGATATACCTTTACCATAAGTATTGACCAAGCCCTTTTTGAAAGAGTAAGAAAACTGAGCTTGCTCTTGCTCCGACAACCCTTTTCCATGATGCCCCAGCACGCCGCGGGCAATATAATCAAACGCCACAACAGGGTCCAGAATCGCTGACAACTCTACTATAAACTTATCCGTGTCTGCAGAAGGGTCAATACCCGTTTTCAACAAAGCAAACACTTTCTCAGTCGCTTCCTGCACCAACTGATGAGGCACTGAATCAAGAGGTTCAGCCTGAGAGTGCAGCGCCAACAATAGACCTGAAAAAGCTAACAGCTTTACCATGCAAGCAAGTACTCGCGAACATTTTAAATAATTAAATCCCATAAGTGCTCTCCTATTTTCTATTTACACAATACACGGACCAAAACCCATCCGTCATACATAAAACTCACCTGCAATAGAGTTTATCAATATAGACTGAATAATTGCTGACATTTATCGCCGCACACTATACCATTTGCCGCCTTATTCGATAACAGATAACGTATTATTTTTTAATTAGACCTTTAATTTACAAACAATCATTTTTACACTAGGACGAAATAGCGTTCAATCTCTTTTCAACCTACCAACAAAAGCCTCAAAACCAGTATTTCTGACAAACAATTGTAAAACGACACATGAGTAAGACATAAAGTGTTACTCCATCATTTTCTCAACTTTTTCACCCTTAATTCTTAAGCAACGGCATATTCATGACACAGCTTTTACCTTTACTACCCTGGCTCGCCATTCTCGCCGGATTTATTGGCTTAATGTGGAGCGCAGACCGCTTTATTGATGGCAGCGCTGCCATTGCCAATAATTTTGGAGTGCCCAAATTACTCATTGGTTTAACCGTTGTTGCTTTCGGCACATCCGCACCAGAAATTGTTGTTTCTATTAGCGCCTCACTAAAAGGGGCGGGCGAAATTGCAATAGGTAAT
>JBNMPW010000197.1:0-4138 GCA_051277205.1 Oceanicoccus sp.
GTTTCACTTGGGTGACCGCTACAGGCCTACATGCAGTCATGCCCGCTCTCTATATTGTTGATTGGTTATTCTTTGCTGAAAAACGACCGATTTTCTATAAACATCTTCCTTATTGGCTTATATTTCCCGCCATTTATGGAGTGACATCAATCATCCGAGGTTTATTAACCAATGTTTACCCTTATCCATTTCTGAACGTAGCTGAGCTGGGTATTGTAGATGTATTATTCAATATGTTCGGATTAGTTGCAGTTTTTGCGGTCGTTGGCCCTGTTTTTATCGCGGTAGCACATCTGATTTCTGATAGAACCGAATCCTAGGGCAAAGCGAGTTATTGACGAAATTACATAGATTATACGTGGGCCTGCATTTTAGCCGTGAGTATCACCCACAGCAGACTCTTACTGGAGCCAGGACGAGGGTACTGCCAAGTTAAAAGTCTGTAACTGGTACAATCGTCGAATGAATACTTATAAACGCCACCGATTTCAGCTGGGCCCACCACCAGATATCATTTCCTACGCGGTCTGGCTCTACTATCGTTTCAACTTGAGCCATCGTGATATTGAAGACCTCATCTATGGCGTGCTGTAGACCAAGACGGTGAACTGGTTGATGTCTATTTGCAGGCAAAACGTGATCGCGCAGCGGCTAAACGATTCTTCAAGAGGATATTCGCAGTCATGGAGGCGAACCCCGTAAGATCGTTACTGATAAGCTACGTAGTTCCGGAGTCGCCCATAGAGAGCTCATACCCGAGACGATCCATAGTACTAAACAGTATGAGAACAATCGGGCAGGCAGGCTTAGAGTTTTCTAGGCGCTCATGCAGCGGTCTCAATTCTGTTTTACTTAGGCAGGCATAAAGGCAGCGCTTTCCATTATCGCGATCTCAGGATAAGTGCGTTCAATGACTGGAGTAGGGCAGTTGCGTGATGGCGACTCACTGGATTACCTTGAACTCAAATACTTAACTTGGCAGAACCATTTCAGCACCTATAGTATAACTAGTGAGAGATTTGATAATGAAGCCAAATTCACTCTTAATTGTCGGTTGTGGTGATCTAGGGGCCCGCATGGGCGAATTGCTGCGCTATTGTGATTATGATTTGGGTGGTGTTTGTCGCAATACTTCCCGGTTACCTGCAGATTTTGCAGCGTATTCCGCTGATTATTGCGAGATGGGCAGTCTCGCCTTTCTCGAAGACGCGGCGCCAGATTATCTGTTGCTGACGCTCAAGCCGACTGAGTTTTCTGCCCAAGGCTATCAGTGTGGTTTCCCGCAGGCCATGGCTAATGTGTTATCCGGGTTGGGCGCGCACCAACCCAAAGCTATCTTCATGGTATCCAGTACTCGCGTTTTTGCCGAGCGAGACGGCGGATGGGTGGACGAAGAGAGTCCTCTGGCGCAGGAGGGTTACGCCGCTAAAGCGATTATAGAGGCCGAGGAAATGCTGCAGAATTCTAGACATTCGAGCTGTATTGTCAGGTTTGCCGGTATATATGGTGACCCTGAGGGCCGGCTTATTACGCGACTGGGCCGCGGTGAAGTGTGTGCCCGGACACCCCTGAAGTACAGCAATCGAATTCATCGCGACGACTGTGCCGGCTTTATTGTGCATTTACTTGCTCTGGGGCACTCCGACCGTCTATCCGTGTACATCGGAGTGGATAGTCAGCCTGTGCCGGGCTATGAGGTGGAGCAGTGGTTGGCATGGAAGATAAATCCGGATGCGATACTGACCGAAATGGATTCTGTGAGTATGCGCAGTTTAGGCCACAAACGTTGCAGTAACCGCCGTCTGTTGGCAAGCGGCTACAGATTACAATATGTCGGGTATCAGGCGGGTTATGGGGTTGTAGTGGCCGCAAGAGCCGCTATTGGGAAAGAATAGGGTACTGACAAGTTAACTTATTTTTGCGCGAAAAGTGGAATTTCAGAGCAACCGAATTAGGATAATACGGTTAAAATTGCGGCCTGATGACGTTTTTCAGGTTACTTGAGCCCCGTTTGTGTGGCTTCAGCCCATCACCTTAAGTTAACCTGTGAGTACCCCGCTGGGCGTTATGTGGCTTTTCTAAGTATGGAAAAATAATGAATCCGAATGATATTTTACATCCCATTTTGGGAATGGTTTTCTTGCATGCAACAGTGCTAGTCTGGATGATCTTTGTACGCAAGAAAGCAATGTCTGAAATGTCTATGACAATGGAAGATGCCAAGCATTTAATAGACTTTAATGTGCATCCAGTCTACGCCCGACAAGTAGCTGATAACTACAATCACCTATTTGAACTACCTACGATTTTCTATGCAATAATATTTTATGTCTGGGCAATTGGGCATGTTGACGCTATCCATATATGGTGTGCATGGGCTTTCTTTATTTCACGTATTATTCATTCGTTAACACAGGGAGTGTTTAATAATGTAAAGGCTCGTTTTTCAGTATTTATTTTTGGCTGGGTTACTATTCTAATAATGGCATTTAGGGAGTTGCTGCGCGCCATCACATAGCTAACAAAATCGCATTAGCTACCGCCATGCTACTGATGTACTGGTTGCTCATCTATATTCGGCTGCAAAACTTTCTAAAAAAACATCACCGAAATGTTCTTGCTGAGTAGTTTAGGAATCTTTGCGATCCTGTCAGCAGCTATCATTCTCAATATTATGTGAAGCTGACGGCAATATTTAAATTCCATCTTTGATAGTTTATCAAATGACTGTTTTCCTGAAATCGTCACGTCAAATTGACTGTGTTCCCGGGAGTGCTAAAGGGCGATAGCAACTCTACGGCCTCAAAAAAATACATATTGCTAGTTAAGTAAGCGGCTTTTCTCTTTAATTTCACGATTTAGTATTTTATCGTTATCGGAGTAATCTATCGCAACATCGACTACATGAACTCCCTGCGTCGCAAGGCATGATTCCAACAAAGGTACGAGTGCGTCACTGCTTTCAACTCGATGCCCTTGCGCGCCGTAGCTTCCGGCATATTTTACAAAATCAGGATTACCATAATCTAAACCGAAATTCTCAAACCCCATATTTTCCTGCTTCCATTTAATCATGCCATAAGCATCATCTCGAAGAATTACGACTGTGATATTTAGCTTCAAACGCACCGCAGTTTCGAGTTCTTGAGAATTCATCATAAAACCGCCATCACCACAGATAGCGATCACCTTACGATCGGGATATACGATGTTAGCAGCCATTGCCGAGGGTAATCCTGCGCCCATTGAGGACAGCGCATTGTCTAGCAACACGGTATTTGCCTGGTAGGCTTTATAATTGCGGGCAAACCAGATCTTATATACTCCGTTGTCCAGTGCTATGATGCCGTTCGGTGGAACTACTTTTCTGATGTCGGCAACAATACGCTGTGGGTACATCGGAAAGCGGCTATCGCTGGTGCCTTCGCTTAAGTGCTCCTCGACATGCTCTCTTATCTTTAAAAAGTAGGAGAAATCCCAATTGTCTTGCACCTCGATAGCTTCACATAACTGCCAAACACAGTTTGCGATATCGCCAACGACGCTTTGTTGTGGGAAATAGACGGGATCGACCGATGAGGTTGTATGGTTTACATGAATCACTTTAAAACCACTTTTTTCCATTATAAATGGTGGCTTTTCAACCACATCGTGTCCCACGTTGATTATTAGATCGGCATGTTCGATTGCGCGATGTAAAAAATCGCCAGATGATAACGCGGCGTTACCTAGAAAAAGAGGGTCGCGTTCATCCAGTACGCCCTTGCCCATTTGTGTGCTGAAGAAAGGCATACCGGTTTTGTCGACAAACCGGCGGAGCATTTTTGATGTGGTTTTTCGATTGGCGCCAGCACCAATCAATATCAGTGGGTGTTTGGCTTGCTCAATCATTGCAACCGCCGCGTTAACCGCTTTTTCTTCTGCTATTGGACGGCGAAAGGCGCTCTTTTCAATAATCGGCGCGTCTGTAAGGTCGCTGGCAATATCTTCTGGAAGCTCTAGATGAGTGGCACCTGGGCGCTCTTCTTCTGCTAGCCGAATGGCCTCACGGACTTGAGTGGGAATCATATCGGCCCCCACTATCTGACTGGTATATTTAGTGACCGATCGCATCAGGTCAACCACGTCAATAATTTGG
>JBNMPW010000198.1:0-3580 GCA_051277205.1 Oceanicoccus sp.
CATTGGGCAAGCGAGTGTTAGTTACTGCAGCTGTATCCAGATGATAGAAATCTGCTAAAGTTTTCCTAAAAAATATTTTATATAAATCTTTGGGTGTTTTCGGTCAACCCTCTCTGCATTCCTGGGAGTGACAAGGCTGCGGGCGCCAGCCAAAGCAGCCGAAGGCACGACCAAGGTGAAGTCATATTATTGTTATTTTCTTATTGGCTCAGCAGGCATCGGCTACGGCCTTTGGCTGCGCCCGGCCTTGCCTCACCACGTGATACTCACCAGGTTGAGCGTCTTAATATTATGGGTAAAAAAACGGTCCCGAAGGAGCCGCTGTTAAAGGTGGGTTCACTGGCACCGTAGCGGATTGCGAGGTCTGATTGATGAACGCAACCGCTTTCAACGGTTTTGGCTATACGTCATAAACACACTCAACATAACGGATAAAGCCCGCCCACTATAAGAGCGGACGTGACTCTTTTTTCAAGTGCTAGCTTGAGGCTACGGTGTGCCTGATTACGCGGGGTTTGGCGCGAAACGTGGTAGTAAGAGCATAGTGCATGCGGGGTCCGATGCATTTAAATCGCAGGGCGTCCACCCGATTCCAAGCACATCAAACATCAAATCTTTTGGTACAGTGATATAATATTTACCGTCATCGATCAAGTCAGCGATGCGGTTAAAATCATCAATATCATTAGCCGGACTACACCAACCATACGTCGGCGCGCATACTAAAACGCCCGTTGCTTCACACGGCATTTGATACGACCCCACGCCAGAAATGTCCGCAGGCCAACACTTATCACCGCTACCACCTGAATCCACAAAGAGCGATACGGACGACATCTGTGCATCAGGCATTTGCCCGGCTTGAAGTGTTAGGTCATATACCAGAGATTCCCGTGCGTCATCAGCATAGATTGTGGCATTATTGATAAACACTTCGGCTTCACGTTGCTCTTCACCAACCAATCGTGTCAATACAGCATTGGGTGCGTATTTAGAGGCGTTGGGTCTTAAAGGTCAGCGAACTTAACGACTTCTCCTTGTGGCGCGGCAATCTTGCCTTCGGCGAGCATAAAGCGCCAGAACACTAGGCCAAGATTACGCCCTTCGGTTTCAATCCAGTTTTTACAACCGGGATCTTGGTGCGCTAGAACGATACGAAAGCTGCCGTCTGATTCGAGCTCTGTCTGCGTTCGGTTTAAAGAGACTTGCCGATTGCGGTAGTCAAAAGTCTGCTGAAATCGATTCCACAAACAGACATTAGCAAAGCAGCAGGTTGGCCAACGTCCGGTCATAATAAGCGCCTCATCATCGGCTAAATAGTAAGGTGCCATTGAATAGTGCGCATCTGCAGCTGCAAGGCCCAGATCAGCGGGTAATGCGGGTATTGGGAAATTGTTGGGTACCAGACCGACAAAATCGGGTTGCTTAGCTTGAGACATTGGTGGCTGACCGATGGTCCGTGAACGCACGAACTCTGCCGCGCGACGAATGCCCTTGGCAACGGATGCGTCAGTGAAAGTATCAGAGGCTTCCTTAAGACCGATTGCTTCAATCGTGATCACCGGTTCCCGATTACGGTCCGCGGCCACACAGATTTTTTCTTCAAAATAGTGTCGCGTTGTCACCGCTGATGCTTTATCCGACAGTGCAAGCCAGTTACGCATGCGCGGCTTGCCACCAATAAACAGTTCAAATCGTCCGTCCTTATCGACATCAAACTGTGTATTGTTTAATACGCCGGCTGTATTACTGCCGAGACTGCCGTCAGCGGTTCCCTCTTCGGCGGTAATTGACATGTAAACCGCGCCGGCCATTTCACCTCGAACAATGTATTCATAATCATTGCTGAGATAAGCATCAAAGTAAATCGCATCTCCATTATCACCAGTAAATTTTCGGGTAGGTGATACGATGCGACGAAAGTGAGGGTAGGCAGCGTCTCCTTCAAAATGCGAATGCAAGCCACCCTCGAGCAAATGCATTAGCGCGCGGTGTGCGCCATAGACATCTTCTTCGCTAGTAATATTCCATTCCTCACTCGCCCAGCGCGTGTCAACTTCTTGTAACAAGCCGATCAGTTCATGCAGTGCGTGTCTCGATTCAGTGGTCACGTCCATCTAATATACCTCACTTATGCTGCTGTATTAAAATTTGTGTATTGATAGAAAATCTGCCCGCTATTCCGATTTTGGGGCACCCATAAAGCCAGGCCAGCGCGACCCAGAAATTACGTCGGTATAAGCCATAAAACTGTCGGGGTCGAGCTTACCTGCCAGTTTTATTTCACGATCTTTAAAGGTTGGCCACCAAAGATGTGCCGATAACTGTTCACGCATTGGTAGCATTTTAGCGATTGGGTCCCATGGGCTCTCTAGTAGCTTTAATTGGCCACTAACGTGTTCGCGGTGTTGGGTGCCATAACCGCTACGAACATGAACAACTTGAGGCGGAAAATCAAAGCCTGCAGTAATATCAGAACCCGCGGCACGGGACACTTTTATCCACCACTCGTGCATATCAAAATCAGGTTCATGTTCAGCAATTTCGATCGCTTCGCCAGAAAACTCTAAAAACGTGTAGCCCTGATGACTGCAGCGGGCTACCACTTTGTTGCCCACCCGATAAAACGTTGTGTCACAGGGGAATTTAGGCTGGCCATTCATTTCTTGGCTCATAAAAATGGCTGACTCTTGATCAATGCCATAACCCAAGGTGTACTCGCCATTGATACCATTATGGCTGGCATCGACCGTCATCAATACGCCGTACTCAGGCACGTCAGGCACGGGGAAGTTATATACTATGACGGTCACATTTGGCTCATCGGTAGGCTCTATACCCGGTGGTAATAGGGCTGCGATTTTTTCTGGGTCGGTACGGTATATTACTTTTAGCATGGGCCAATTATTAATATCGCCAGTATTGCCTTGAGGACCACCCAGTGGGTAAGTTGATGTAGACATCTTGCTGTGCTCCTGTTGTAATTAAAAGAATTGCTTACTGATACTCTTGGTAAAAAAAATACTCACATCTTGCACGATACACTTAGTAGAAAAAATTATCCGCCATTGACGCTAAAACGAGTTATTAACCTAGTATATTGAGATTAAATTTCCTGACTGATCCTGCTAACTGTACAGGAGAAATTGGTGCAGTATTTCTCTGGTTAATTGCTTTGTATTTGTCATTGTTATTATACCTTTGTAAATTCCTTGATGGTGCTGTTGTCGTTAGCCGCCGCAGTTGCTCATGACTCAGTTTACTCAGCTCTTGACCCCACTTACTTCGATTGAAAGGGCGCATGTTAATCTTCCAACGGTTGCTGGCGGATTTGGTGAGCACAATCCCTAGCTGTGGCGAGAATTAAGAATCGCCCCGCTACCCCCAAGTTCTCGGCTAAGCGAAACCACATAGGTTCCACCATCGAGGTCCAAGAAAAAACGCACATAGTGACCATGCTGCTCAATTATCTCACCTCGCTCCGAGGCATACCCCAGGACCTGAGCATAGCCAACTCCCTCAAAAACAGTACTCTGAGCGACCTCTTCCTCAGACAAAAAGATCACTGCCTTTTCGAAAT
>JBNMPW010000199.1:0-3537 GCA_051277205.1 Oceanicoccus sp.
CGAATAAGCTGTGAAAGGCTTCTTCATAAGCTGGCTGGCTAGTCGAAAAACCCGCGCGATAAACGCCGTTATTGACGGTGTCGTAAATGCGATCGTTCAAAGCATCGATTGTTTCGCGCAATGGCTGCGGATAATAATCCGTCGTGTTACCGGTTAAATGATTAAACGCGGTATTGAACATGCGGATAATTTCTGAGGATTCATTGCTGACAATAGTTTGTGTGCGTTTATCCCACAATACCGGCACCGTAACGCGGCCTTCATAGCTGGCATCAGCTTTTAAATAAAGCTGATAAACAAAATCAAAACCGTATAGCGGGTCGTTGACTTCCCAGCCATTTTCCAGCATAAGCGGCTCAACGACGGTGACATCAATGTAATCTTGTAACTGTTTAAGCTGGCGAAAGATCAGCGTGCGATGCGCCCAAGGGCAAGCCAGCGACACATACAAATGGTAGCGCCCCTTCTCTGCTTTAAAGCCTGGCTCACCATTGGGACCTGCTTCGCCATTCGGGGTCAGCCAATGTCTAAAGCGACTATCTTGGCGACGAAATTCACCGTCGTTGTTGCCGGTGTCATACCACTGATCAACCCATTTACCCTGTTGTAATAACCCCATTACGCTGCTCCTGAAATCGCGTGATTAGATGCCGGGTCACTAGAGACATGGCTGCTATATGCATCGCTACTAAACGTCGATATCAGTTTATCCACCTGTTGCTTGCCTTGGGCAATCACTTCCTCTGGCGTGCCTTTTGAGCCACTGGCATCAATATGAAATACGTCATCAATACCGATAAATTTACTGACATGCTCTAAATAGCGGCTGGCAAAATCCATCTCACTGCCGTGTGCTGTGCCACCGGTGGCGGTGATAATAAATACCCGTTTTACCCCCAGCAAACCTTGTGGCCCTTGCTTGGTGTATTTAAAACTAACGCCGGCTCGACAGATGGCATCGATCCATTGTTTTAATGAGGCTGGAATTCCAAAGTTGTACATCGGTGCGCCCAGTACCAGCGTATCGGCGTTTTTCAATTCATCAATCAACTGTCCTGAAAGTGCTAATTGCTCCTGAAAACTATCACGCTGAATGTCGGATGAACCGTGAACAGCAATCAAGTCCTCCGCACTGATAGGTGGTAGAGGGTCTTGTGCCAGATCTCGGCTAACTACTGACTCTCCCAACGTATCAACCAAATATTGACCTATGATGCGGGTATTGGAATCATTCAAACGTGCACTGCTGTTAATATGTAATACGGTCATGCTACTTCTCCATTTGTGCTTATTTATTAGCTTATTGTTTACTTACTTGCTGTTACTTCGCCTGTTGAGCTTGCAGTAACCGATCCGCACTAAAGCTACCAGCGCCCCTGAATACCAAACCAACACTGACCGCCATTAAAGCCAAGCCAAATTCATAACCGTTATTCGCCATGAACAGACCGTTGGGCAGGTGGACCGTGACAATCGCAACCAGCATGGTGATCGCTAATATTAAGGCCGCTGGGCGAACCAGTAAGCCAAAAATCAGCAACAAGCCACCAAAAAACTCCGCCCCACCGGCCGTTGCCGCCATCAGCAGACCCGGTTCAAGCCCTATCGAGGCCATCCATACGGCAGTCCCTTCAAGGCCATAGCCACCAAACCAGCCGAACAGTTTTTGCGCACCGTGTGCGGTAAAGATGACGCCAGCGCCTACCCGCAGAGGTAAAGTATCTAGGCCAGAAGTTGTAGTGGTTATCTTGTTAATTAGTGTTTTCATGTTGTTGCTCCAAAAGTGTTTAAGTGAGTGTGTTTAAGTAATGAAGCCATTGTAATGATTGTAATGTTCGTAATAAGACCTACTTTTCGTTTAAAATGATCTAAATATTAGAACAATTAATAGAGGCGTAAAATGGCAAGGAACCCAATCACAATAGAGGTGCTGGAGACGCTCGACGCGATTGACCGGCGTGGAAGCTTTGCGAAAGCCGCCGAAGAGCTGAACAAAGCCACTTCAGCTGTATCCTATGCGGTGCAAAAATTAGAAGAGCAATTAGACATTGCCTTATTTCAACGTCAAGGACGCCGCTCGGTGTTAACCCCCGCAGGGCAATTAATATTGGCCGAGGGTAGAGACATACTGCAAACCACCGCACGACTAGCGAACAAGGCAAAAGAAGTAGCCACCGGCTGGGAGCCCCGCATCAGTATCGCAGTCGAGTCACATATAAATTACTCTACTTTCTTTCGACTATTGAATGACTTCCTGGAAGAGCACCCCTCCATTGAAATCGACATCCGAGAGTCGGTACTAAACGGTGGCTGGGAGGCGCTTGAGCAAGACAAAGTTGATCTGATTGTGGGGGCACCCGGCCCAGTGCCGCTACAAAAGGGCTATCGCGCCATCCCTATGACTCCTGTCGACCTAGTGCCGGTGATTGCTGGTCACCATAAGCAGGCTGGTTTAGCCAATAACCCCGAGGCATTGAAAGAAGCACTGCCAAAACTTCGCCGCGTCATTACTCACGATACCTCGCTGAAAGATGTGCCACGCAGTAAAGGCCTAAGTGATGATGGCAACGTCATCTATGTGCAAAATATTGACCAGAAATTCGAATCGATACTGGCCGGAATAGGTATTGGCCACCTACCGCGACAACTTATTGAACAGCAACTCAATAAGGGTGAATTGCTAGCACTGGCTTTAGCGGAGAATACTGATCACGAAAACTTTCTTGTTTGGAAAATTGCTAACAAAGGTAAAGGGCTGCAAGCACTGACTCAAAAACTGATGACCGTTAGCGGTTAAACAACAGAGCAAGAGGGATTCAGATTACACTGGGCTGCGTGAATGGCACACCAGACATAGAAATTTGACAACATATTTATGTCTGCTCAAAAGCAAGCCGGAAAGTTATGCCTGAGCGCGTCGCTCAGTTTCAACAAGGGCTTCAGTAAAACTCTTATCAAGTCAAAGCAAGCAGCTGACCTTAGACTTCTGCTTGCACACAAAGCTACTAGTTTTTTACCAGTAGCTGTTCATTCACTTCAGTAGGCACTAATGATAAACGCGACTTTTTATCAATATCAGTGCGAATATAAGTAACCTGCTGCTGGCTGACATTAACGACTAGGCGTGTGTGTCGGGGGTCACTGGCAGCAATCACATGCTCACCTTCGCTCAATTCAAACTGCATTGAGGAATCACGCTTTAATTTACCGGCATACTTACCATCCACTGAAAAACGATAGTTCATCGACGAACGATCGGCAGTACGATAGAGAACTACAATACCGGTGGCCGAACCACTTTCAATAACGATGTCACCAGTCTCTTCTGCAGAAAGACCACTTACACTGATAACACTACAAAAAAAAATAACACAACCGATAATACTGTTTTTCATGATTGAACTCCTTTGATGATATTACGATGTGCCGTAGTGTAGGCGTTAATGCTATAGTCGTAAATTGCACATATATCGACAATAAGTGTCTATTTATAAACAATGCATATAGTGATGAATGTTAATAGCCACTAGCAGAGGG
>JBNMPW010000200.1:0-3393 GCA_051277205.1 Oceanicoccus sp.
AAAATGAGCCGATAACAGCAATTGGCTAATAGTGAGACCGGCTATTAAATAGCTGCCGAACCTTTGAGGAAGAATAATGTTAAAGCGCATATTGTTTGTCGCAGTGCTTAGTCTGCTAATGCCGTTAAGTGCTATTGCGGATGTAGTGTTGTTTGGCCAAATAGAAAGTGTAAATGATCCCTTACAGGGCCCTGGTGTGACAGTCTCCTTGTTGGAGTTTCAAGCATTAAGTACCGGCGAGATCACTATTGCCGCCGCTACAGGTATTACCGAGGGTGGTGTAACAGCCAATAGTTTTGAGTATCAGCTAGTGTTGCTAGATAGCGATGATAATTATGCTACCAACAACGAATGGCATGCTTACGGTTTCCTAGACGAGAGCCTAACGTTTCAAGCCCAAGCTGGCCACAACTACAGCGTAGCCATTGGCACGGAAATTTTTGACAGGGCTGATGCTTTGGCGGGTTTTCAGCCGGGTGGATATCTCGATACAGGTTATGGTGATTGGCGGTTAACGTTCAGTGATAACGTCAATGTCTCGGTAACCCCAGTACCGGTTCCGGCAGCATTACCCTTGTTTGCCAGCGCCGTATTGGGCTTGTTTGGCTGGCGCCGCCGCCAACGTTAAACTGTTGGCTTAACGCTGTACTAGAGCGCCGTATAGAAAGCCGGATTTTGTTCCGGCTTTTTTGTGCCTGCTAATCCTATGTTATCAATTTTGAAGTACTGACGTAATCGCAGTAAGCTGTTGCTGCGTATACAAATAATATTGCCTATGGAGTGAGCTGTGAATATTTTTGATTTATTGGGTGCGGGTAAAAAAACCGAACTACCATCTGCTGAGCAAGCATTGCCAGGCCGTGATCAGGCGGTGCACGTTAATGATCGGCATTTTGTGAATGGCAACAGCTTAAAAGGACCATTTCCAGAAGGCTATGAGTCAGTGGTATTTGGTATGGGTTGCTTTTGGGGTGCAGAGCGCAAATTCTGGCAGTGTGAAGGTGTTTACAGCACGGCGGTTGGATATGCCGCTGGCCTAACGTCCAACCCCAGCTACAAAGAAGTGTGCTCCGGCATGACCGGCCATAACGAAGTGGTACTGGTGGTTTTTGATCCGCAGCAATGTACTTTTCAGCAATTACTGGCTGTGTTTTGGCAAAGTCATAACCCCACACAAGGAATGCGGCAGGGCAATGATGCTGGTACTCAGTATCGCTCGGGTATTTATTGTTTTGATCAGCAGCAGCAGCAAATAGCTGAGCAATCTCGAGACAGCTATCAGCAGGCATTAAACGAAGCTGGATTTCCCAATATTACTACTGAGATTATTGCCGTGCCGGAGTTTTATTATGCCGAGGATTATCACCAACAATATTTAGCAAAAAACCCTGCCGGTTATTGTGGTTTGGGGGGGACTGGGGTGAGTTGTTAACCGTATTATTTAGCTGTAAAGCTTGGCGACTAAACTGCTGACGGCATTCTCTACTTTTAAAATACGATCGCCTAAATGAATACCTTCAAAACCTGTCGCTAGTAACTTTTCAATTTCATAGGGGCTAAAGCCACCTTCTGGTCCTATTGCTAAAGTGACCGCGCTGTCGAGTTGGTGGGGGCAGGCTTGGCCAATGCCGGGGTGAGCGACCAATGCCTTGCTGTTATTAATAATGGCGGGTAGTGCATCCTCAACAAAAGGCTTAAAGCGTTGTTCGAAACTGACCTTCGGTAACACGGTATCTTTGCTTTGTTGCAGGCCATCTATTAAATACTGTCTGACGTTTTGCTCGCTAAGTGCTGGGCTTTGCCAAAAACTTTTTTCCACTTTGTAGCTATTAATGACGATTAATTCGCGGACACCGTATTCGGCAATTGAACGAAAAATTCTCCGAATCATCTTTGGGCGAGGTAGTGCGAGTACAATTGTTAAGGGTAGTTTAGCGGGTGGTTTTTGATCGAGTAGCGTGCTGATTTCGACTGAGTCTGCGGTTATTTTTTCGATAATACCACTGCCCATCATACCATTGAGTTTGCCTACGCGGACCGAATCACCTAACACTGATTGGTGAACCTTTTTTATCTGCTGGTAGCGTTGGTCGCGTAATACAATGCGTTTTTCGCTAAGCTGGTCTTGTTCGTCAAACAGGATAAGGTTCATCGCGGCTGAAGCTATGCGTCGTCTTCATAGACTGGTTCAGCCCATAAATCATAATCGTCAGCGGCGGTGATGGTAACTAATAGGGCGTCGCCCGGGAAGGTGTCGGTGAAACCATCGAGATAGACCTTGCCGTCAATTTCAGGGGCATCCGCATAGCTGCGACCAATCGCTCCTTTTTCATCAACTTCATCGATAAGCACTTCTATTTCAACGCCGATGCGTTGTTGTAAGCGCTGGGCCGAAATCTTTTGCTGAGTCTGCATAAAGCGTTCCCAGCGGTCTTGCTGAATATCTTCGGGCACATGGTCGGGCAGTGCATTCGCGGTTGCACCTTCTACCGGTGAATATTTAAAGCAGCCGACGCGATCGAGTTGTGCTTGCTCTAGCCAGTCTAATAAAAATTGAAAATCTGCTTCGGTCTCACCGGGAAAGCCGACCACAAAAGTGGAGCGGATTACCAGTTCGGGGCAGATCTCGCGCCACGCTTTAATCCGCTCTAACACTTTGACTTGATTGCCTGGGCGTTTCATTAATTTTAAAATTCGAGGGCTGGCATGTTGGAAAGGAATATCTAAGTAAGGCAAGATCTTACCCGCCGCCATTAGCGGTATTACTTTGTCGACATGAGGGTAGGGGTAAACATAGTGCAGACGTACCCAAACATCTAACTCGCCCAACGCTACCGCCAAATCTTGCATCCGTGTTTCAAAGGCCTGACCATCGATAAAATCGAGTTTGTATTTCACATCTACGCCGTAGGCGCTGGTATCTTGTGAGATAACTAATAACTCGCGGGTGCCGTTTGCAACTAACTGCTTGGCCTCGGCGACCACGTCGCTGATCGGGCGGCTGACTAAATCTCCGCGCATGGCAGGGATAATACAAAAACTACAGCGATGGTTGCAGCCTTCAGAAATTTTCAAATAACTGTAATGCGGCGGGGTGAGTTTAATGCCCGAGCTTGGCATGATGTCGGGGTAAGGTTTGTGGTTTTTAGTCGGTGGAATAAACTCGTGCACCGCGCCCATTACGCTGTCGTAATCTGCCGGACCACTGATACTCAGTACATCGGGGTTAGCTTGTTTAATGACGTCGGCGTCCGCGCCTTTACCCATACAGCCAGTGACAATCACTTTACCGTTAGCTTGCATCGCTTCGCTTATAGCATCTAAGGATTCTTGCTTGGCGGAATCTATAAAGCCACAGGTATTCACCACCACCACATCGGCATCGTCATAGTT
>JBNMPW010000201.1:0-3367 GCA_051277205.1 Oceanicoccus sp.
ACGCTATATTAAGATTGCTGTCGATCTATTGAACGAATCCAGTCTCGTATCTCAGCAGACGTTACTCGATAATGTAACGTTAATTATTATCTGCTCAGTACTGATGGTCGTGATCCGCGTCTTGTCACGAATGTATTCACTCAACCCAGGACGAATTACCGAAGCGGTAGTCAAAAACGATCTTTTTCACCGTCTTAATCGGTTGCCGTCAGCGTTTCATGAGCAATTTCCTTCAGGCAAACTCATTTCTATTATCAACAATGATATAAATGGTATTCGCGCATTTTTTGGTGTTGGTTTTCTACAATTCTTTAATATATTTTTTGCATTGTCACTTACCCCTATATGGATGTGGCGGATATCACCAGAGCTAACCCTGTATTGCATTGTTCCCATTGTTATTGCCGCTATTATTTTTCGATCTGGTTTTAAAAAGCTGCGCAGCTTATATATAGAGCGGTTGACGCGCTTACAAAATGTTTCAGAGCAGTTGATGCATTATTTGTCGGGGATTGATCTAATTAAGAATCAACAAATGGATCAATGGGCCATTGATAAAATAGATGGGGTGAACAGGCAGCTGTTAAATTACACAATCAAAATCACCAAAATTCAAACGTTTATTTTACCCATTCTTGATTATGCTAATCATTTAATGAAAGTTCTTATTCTTGGCTTAGGTGGGTATTTTCTTTTACAGCAACAGCTCACTATCGGAGAGATAACGGCGTTCTTGTCTTATTCGGTGTTACTGGCTTTACCCTTAATGCACTTGGGTCGCATCGTTACTGTTTATCAAATGGGTATGGTCAGTATCGACAGCATACTAACTATCCTGCAAAAACCGGTACCGAGTACCGATCTTCGGCAGATGGATGACGTCGAGAAAGGCGCACTAAAAAAATCCAGCCTTGTGGTTAAAGGTCTCAGTTATGCCTACCCTAATAGCAAAGATAAACCCGCGCCATTAGTACTTAAAGATTTGAGTTTCTCCATTGCCCATGGTGAAAAGATTGGTATCCTGGGCAGTATTGGCTCCGGCAAAAGCACCTTAGTTGATTGCCTAAATCACCATTTAGCCGTGGCGTCTGGGCAGATATTTTGGGGTGGCGAAGATATCACCGAAATGTCTCGGCAAGATTGGCGCGGTTATATCAGAACAATTACCCAATCACCTTATCTGTTCTCCGACACCATCGCCGAAAATATTAAATTTGGTGCTAATAGAGATCATGAGGCCATCACGGCTAAAGAGCTTGGCAAGGTAGTGCAGCTCAGTCAGTTGCGAGATGATGTCGCCAGGTTTAGCAACGGTCTTGAAACCTTAGTCGGTGAAAAAGGCGTGATGCTCTCTGGTGGCCAGAAGCAGCGTTTGAGTATCGCCAGAGCGCTGCTTACTCCTAGTGATCTTATTATTATGGATGATGTACTTTCGGCAGTGGATTACGATACTGAAAAAGCCATTCTCAAAGGTGTGTTTGCGCGATTCACTGACCAAAGTCTGTTGGTTGTGTCGCATAGAATAAGTGCACTTGAATACATGGATAATATTTTAGTGTTAAATGACGGTGAAATTATTGCCCGTGGTAGTCATACCCAGTTATTAAAATCTTCTAGTTACTATCGTGAAACCTGGTTGCTGCAACAACATGAGCATGACGGGACGCCTCAGTCAGATAAAAATAGAACTGGGGATGTGGCGGATAATATAGATGAAGGCGTTATCAAGGGGGCCGCCCAATGATTAAATCTCTAGACCTCGGCTACCTTAAGCACTTTTATCAATTTACCCTCCGTTATAAAAAAATGGCCACATTCGGTTTAGCGATGATGCCTGTTTCGGTGGCGGCCAATTTGCTGTTTCCCTGGTTGATCATTAAAGTCATTGACGAGCAATTAACCGTAGGGTTATACGATGGCTTGCCGTTATTGATCGTTGCAATGTTGTTGGTTTTGGTTATAAATTATGTGGCGGATGCTATTTATAGCTACTGTTTACGCATAACCGGTGAGCGAGCGGTATTTGATATGCGGATGACATTGTTTGCACGGGTATTGCAATTGCCGCGCAGTTACTATGACAGAACACCCGCAGGTGTTACCTTATCGCGCTTGACCAGTGACTTAGAAGCCATAGGCGAGTCATTTGTACTGGGTATCGTTAGCTTGGTAAAAGACTCAATCAATACGCTGGCTGTATTACTGTTTATGTTTTATATCAACTGGCAGTTGGCGTTGCTGGTGTTAATTGTATTTCCGCCGGTACTGATGCTGACACAATATGTACGCAATAAGCTGCGCGTTATGTACGTCATTACCCGTTCATCCTTAGCTAAAGGCACCGGTTTTCTGCAAGAGTGCTTGCTCGGTATGAAAACCGTGCAGCTATATGGCGCTGAAAATGAAGTCGAAGATAAGTATCATGGTTATACCCGTGAATTTTTGCAGGCGCAGATTAAAACCAATAAATACGATGCCATTCTTTTTTCAATTATTACCGGCATCACCTCGATTACTGTTGGCCTCATAATTTGGTATGGCTCTGGCAAGGTGTTGGCAGCTACCGTCAGCCTAGGCGTGTTAATCGCCTTTATTAACACCTTAGAGAAAGTCTTTGTGCCACTTCGAGATTTTACCTCACAGATAGCCGCTATACAGCGCTCCTTTGCCGCCTTTGAGCATATTGATGAGTTGTTTGTTGAGCCGCTTGAAGAAGATGGACAGCAGTTATTAGCAGATGAGGTGGTAAAAGATTCATTGCTTAGCTTTGAATCACTAGAGTTTAAAAATGTGCGTTTTCGTTATGACGAAAACGGCCCCTATGTGCTCGATAATGTCTCCTTCACCCTATATAAAGGGCAGCAGCTAGCGCTTGTCGGTACCACGGGCTCTGGTAAATCAACCATTATCCGCTTAATTAACAAAACCTATATCAACTACCAAGGCAGTATTAAGCTAAATGGTATTGAGCTTTCAAATATTCCAAGGCAGTCCATGTTGCATTTATTTTCACTCATGCAACAAGATGTATTTCTGTTTGAAGAAGACATTGCCTTTAATATTTCACTGGGTAATGACAACATCTCAGAGAAGTCGGTAATAGCGGCTGCAGAATATGTTTATGCCCACGAGTTTATTCAGGCATTACCTCAGCAATATCAATTTCGGCTAACAAATAACGGCAGCAATCTATCCGCCGGACAAACCCAGTTAGTCTCGTTTGCCAGGGCTATTGCCCAGGGCGGACAAGTGATGATGTTAGATGAGGCGACCAGCTCAGTAGATTCCATCACCGAGAGTTTGATTCAAAAAGCGATTCATCGCTTATTTGAAGAAAAAACGGTAATCGCTGTCGCCCATAGGCTCA
>JBNMPW010000202.1:0-3197 GCA_051277205.1 Oceanicoccus sp.
ACCAAACGTATCCCAGCTAAACGGCCGATATGATATAGCGTTTGGGCGTGATGATATATCCCACTTTACATTTGTTAACACAAAACGCCATTCCAGTAGATATTACTCGCTATT
Organism: Oceanicoccus sp.; assembly: GCA_051277205.1. Classification (GTDB taxonomy): domain Bacteria; phylum Pseudomonadota; class Gammaproteobacteria; order Pseudomonadales; family Dasaniaceae; genus Oceanicoccus. The sequence goes on from JBNMPW010000202.1 coordinate 115, forward strand.
AATAATAGGGGGATTATCCTATGTGCGTAGCAGATATATTTGATCGTCGAGTAACAACGCCGATGATGTATTCTATAAAAAAAATAATCATGCCCCGCTACTCGCTATTAATATCATTATGTTCAGCATCTTTATTACAAATATCCGGTTCTTCTAATGCGACAATTGATACCGTCTTACGCGTCATTGGGTTAACATTAACACTTAACGTTGCTCGTTCATTATATAGATCGAACCCAGAAAATAATCAGGAATCACTTATGGCATTTTTTACAGCGGATATCTGTGACGAACACAGCGACAAGGTTTTTGTGCTGGCAGCAGGCTACAAAAATTATGGTGGCGCAGACAAGTGTCAGGGAAAAATAGTTACTGTTAAGCTAGATAGAAACAATACTGATTTGATAGGGCTTTTAAAAGACGAAGACGGCGCAGGCAAGGTCGTGGTGGTGGATGTTGATAGAGAATATTTTGCAGTGGTCGGTGAAAACCTGATGAAGTTTGCTCACAAGAATAACTTTGCCGGTATCATCGTCAATGGCTATGTTCGAGACACTTTGCAGATAAAAGATATTCCCGTAGCGTTATACGCGATGGGAACCTGCCCGCGTAAGTATATTCCTGTAACCTCCGGAGAAAGAAACGGTAAGCTGTCGTTTGGGGGTATCGTGTTTAATCATGGCGACTACCTCTACGCCGATACCGATGGCGTGATCGTTACCGCGGAAAAAATTGTATAGCGTTTAGCTATTACAATACTTTTGCAATCGACTTGGCTAGATAGTCAACATTGTGCGGCGAAATAGCCGCAACGCTAACTCGACTAGAACCCACAATATAAATACCAAACTCATCTTGTAAGCGCTGCACCTGATTCGGATCTATGCCCAGGAATGAAAACATTCCTTTTTGCTGTGCAATAAAACTAAAATCTTGGCTGACGCCATTTGCGGCTAGTTTATCAACCAACAATTGACGCATGTCGCCAACCCGGTCGCGCATCGCCTTTAGCTCCGTATGCCATTGCGTCGTGAGTTCAACAGAGCTGAGAATGGTCTCAACAATTGCGGCTCCATGAGCCGGCGGCATAGAATAATTTACTCTGATCACAGGCATTAGAACCGAGCTAATAATATCGGCTGACTCAGCGCTTTTTCCAATAATAGAGCAAGCCCCTATCCGCTCTCGGTACAAACCAAAGTTTTTCGAGCAGGAGCTACACAGAATAAGCTCGTCTACAGTATCGGCCATCAACCTCAAACCATAGGCATCTTCATCTAAACCTTCGCCAAAGCCTTGATAGGCCATATCAATAACCGGCGTAAAACCCACATGCTTGGCAATGTCCGCAACTTCTTGCCATTGCTGCTGATTCAAATCCATGCCGCTGGGATTGTGACAGCAGGCATGCAGTAACACGGCGTCCTCTTTGGGTATCAGTTTTAGGGCATCAACCATGCCTGTAAAATCCAAGCAACTATTTTCATAGTCATAATAGGGGTAGGTTTTTACAGTTAAGCCGGCAGCAATAAACACACCTTGATGGTTAGCCCAAGTAGGGTTACTCACCCAGATAGTTGCACCTGGGGTGCAGGTATTAATGAATTCGCCCGCCACACGCAGAGCGCCGGTTCCGCCGGGAGTAGACACTGTGCGGATACGTTTTTGTTGAATGACCTGGTGATCGCCTAGGTTGAGCTGGGTAATTTTTTCATTGAACAATGCCGAACCTGCAGAGCCTAAATAGGCTTTACTGGACTCCTTTTCGGTTCGCAGTGCTTCCGCGACTTTGACACAGGCCAGCACCGGGGTATCGCCGGCATCGTCTTTGTAGATACCGGGGCCAAGGTCAATTTTATTCGGGTTATCATCGGCTTTAAATTTGACCGACAAGCCTAATATAGGGTCTGCTGGGCGAGGCTTTAATTGTGAAAACATAGAGTCTGGCACTCCAAATGGTGGCTAAGATCATGTGAAGAACACTTTTAGTATCAAAGTGTTCCCGATTCAATTAAAGCACAGGCCTCTCTCATTGCTGAACAAAAAGGGGCTAGCAAGGGTCTACCTGCAATATCTTCGCGATAGATAAGACCAATTCTACGGGTGATTACGGGTGCCTTAATATTGAGCTCGACAAGACCTTCAGCTTCAAATGATTCTGTCACTAAATGTTTCGGCAGAACACTAACAAAGCCGCCTTTTCTTAGAAACGATATTAATAAACCAAGCGAGTTTGTGCGCACCAAATTAGCCGGTGTAACCATCCCTTCGGAGTTAAAAAGTTGCTTAAACATCTCATAGGAATGAGGCTGGTCAATAATGGCCCAGCGGGCAGACTCAAGATCTTTTAATTCACAACTGTCTTGTTGGGCTAGAGGGTGATCCTTGTTTGCAACAAACACGACCGTTAAAAAACCTAAAGGCTCAACAATTAGATTCACTGGTATTTCAACTGAAGGTAAATTCGAAATTATAACATCAAGATTACCATCGACTAAATCTTCAACCAGCCCTTCAAAAAGGCCGACTTCAATATCCATATTCAGTTCTGCATGGCTGGTAGCCAGCCGCCAAATAACATCATCTACTATGTAGCGCTCAAACAAAGCGCCTACACCTATGGTCAATTTCCCCGCAACCCCTTGAGCAACCAAGGGCGCTTCAGATTTAATACTGCTGACTTCGTTTAAAATGAGCTTGGCATGTCTATAAACCAACTCACCAGCAGCCGTCGGCACGACTCCGCGCGGTAGGCGCTGCAATAATTCAACACCAAGTTCGTGCTCGAGGTTTTGCAAGCTCCTAGTCAGCGCTGGCTGTGTTATAAATACAGCATCAGCAGCCAGTATCAAAGTTCCTTCATCTATGGCAGCAACTAAGTGCCGTAGTTGACGAATTTCCATTTAGAGTTCACCAGTTGTAACAAAAGAATAGATATACATTGATCAAAGAAGACATCAAGAATGCCATTTTCTGCAATATATTTAACAGTAGTGGTGCAAAAAATTATAGATTTACACTGCCACCTATGTGGGGCCGGTTGTCAGTGTACTAAGAAGAAGTAAATCATGCCAGTACTGTTG
>JBNMPW010000203.1:0-3187 GCA_051277205.1 Oceanicoccus sp.
TGTCTATAATTTGTAGGGCTCACAAGGGCGGGCTATAGCGGCTGACAATTGTGCTTAAGATCAGTACATATCTGGGTTTTTTTCATTTGCCGGTTAGTTTTGACGGTGTTTTGGTTTATCCTTCACAACAACGATATCGTGAGCAGCAGCGACACTATATAAAACCCTAACAACAAGCTGATAGACACCATAAGCCAAGTAATTACCTAAGTAATAAAGAGTACTGATATGAGCGTCAAAGACCGCTTAATTATTTTTGATACAACCCTTCGTGATGGCGAGCAGAGCCCCGGTGCTTCGATGACCCGTGATGAGAAAGTTCGCATCGCGAAGTTATTAGAAAAAATGCATGTTGATGTCATCGAGGCGGGCTTTGCCATCGCCAGCCCAGGTGATTTTGAAGCGGTAAAAGCCGTTGCCGAAGCAGTCAAAGATTCAATCGTCTGTAGTTTGGCGCGGGCTCTACCGGGCGATATAGAACGTGCGGCGGAGTCTTTGAAAAAGGCCAATGCTGGTCGCATTCATACATTTATCGCCACCTCGCCCATTCATATGAAATACAAACTGATGATGCAGCCTGAGCAAGTACTGCAGCAGGCAGTGGATATGGTGAAATTGGCTCGCAATCTACGAGATGATGTTGAATTCTCCTTAGAGGATGGCAGTCGCAGTGAGTTTGAATTTCAATGCCGCGTTATCGAAGCAGTGATTGATGCCGGAGCAACTACCATCAATATTCCTGATACCGTTGGTTACGGTGAGCCTGGCGAATACGGTGCAATGTTTAAGCGCATTATCGAAAATGTGCCGAATGCGGATAAAGCGGTATTTTCTGCCCATTGCCACAATGACTTAGGGTTGGCAGTGGCCAATTCCCTGTCGGCGGTGATGAATGGGGTACGCCAAGTGGAGTGCACTATTAATGGCTTGGGAGAGCGCGCCGGTAATGCGGCGCTGGAAGAATTAGTGATGGCGGTACGCACTCGCTCTGATGTATACCCCACCGAAACCACGATTGACCCCGTTCATATCGTGCCGATATCGCGTCTGGTATCATCAATTACCGGCTTTCCAGTGCAACCCAACAAAGCTATCGTTGGTGCTAATGCCTTCGCCCATGAATCCGGTATTCATCAGGATGGTGTCCTTAAACACCGTGAAACGTATGAAATTATGAGCGCCGAATCGGTGGGCTGGAATGCCAATAAATTAGTTTTAGGCAAGCATTCAGGTCGCGCTGCGGTCCGTGCTCGTTTTGAAGAGCTGGGTATTAGCTTTGATTCCCCCGAGGCGTTGAATGAAGCCTTCGTCAGTTTCAAAGAATTGGCTGATAAAAAGCATGAAATCTTTGACGAAGATTTACAAGCATTGGTCAGTGGTGTAACCACCCCAGAGATCAAAGAGAAATACCGTTTTTCTGAGCTTGAAGCTACCTCTAAATCTGGCGTTAAACCGAAAGCTTCTATGTTATTGAATATGGATGGTGTTGATCACAAAACCAAAGCCGAAGGTGATGGTCTGGTTGATGCATCATTTAAAGCTATCGAAAAAATCGCCAACAGTGATGCTGAATTAAAATTATACTTAGTCAGTGCAGTGACTAAAGGCACTGACTCATTAGGAGAGGTGACAGTGCGATTGGAAAAGAACGGCGTTATCGTCAATGGTTTGGGGGCCGATACCGATGTCATTACGGCTTCTGTAAAAGCTTATCTTAATGCGCTGAACTTGTTGGATGCGGGTATTTTAAAAGCTCATCCGCAGAAAGGAATTTAAGTGCCAGCGTCCCCAAATATCAGCGAAGGTCAACGGCAGGCTTATTTGCAAGCGATGGGTATCGATTGCTATGAGCCACGTTTGCAATTGTCAGGTGCGTTACAGTCTGAGTTGATAGCCATCTCCGAATTTGATCAATCTACCGCTTCGGCGTCTCCTCTCAACAACAATCATTTACAAACTGCTGTTGATAGCGCGGTGGTCAATAACAATGTGGTAAAGAGCACCGAGGTAACTAGCAGGATAGGAAGTGCAGCCGCTGCCGCCCAAGCGTTGCTGAATGATGATGTTAAATCAGCTACTGTGATTACAGCCAATAAAGTGATCGAGCTAACTGAACCTCTGGTTGCGGCCGCTCAAGCTGAGATGCAAACAGTGCCAGAGTTTGCTCTTTCTATTATTAAGGGTCAGCAAATTTTATTGATTGATGAAGGCCTGTCGGGCGATATAAACCCCGCCGATTATCTGCAAATGCTACGCAATATGTTGTTGGCATTGGGTGCCGGTAAGCAGCAATTATCAATCGATGCTTTTGTTTGGCCAATGATTAAAAATAGCCAGATCGATCAAAGCGAATCCGCCGCTAGACAAACATTGCAGGCGTTTTTGGCAAAACAAGTCGCACAATCAAATATCCGCCATGTGATTTTAATGGGGCCAACCGCTGTTCAATATAGCAGCGAACAAACGCTTAGTGCAGGCGAGTTACAGCAACATCCAGATTTATCTGTACCAGTAATAGCAACCCTCAGCGCCGGTCCAATGTTGTCTAAACCAGAATTAAAGCGCCAAGTTTGGCAGCATTTACAGCCATTGCATCGGGCCTTGCAAAGCGAATGATCGAGCTGCGGCAGATGCGGCCAATCGATGTCGACGCGGCAACAACCTTAGAGGGCTTGTCGGTCGCATTTCCTTGGCCAGGCACTCAATTTATCGATAGCATGAAATCCCGTCATGATTGTGCGGTGTTGCTAGCCCAACAGCAGATTATCGGCTTCAGCGTGTTTAGCCGAGTGCTCGATGAGGCGACGTTATTAAATATCGCCTTACACCCAGATCAACAGGGTAATGGCTATGGTCGGCGCTTGTTAGAGCATGGCATCAATCATCAAATTGAGGCGGGTGCGCAGCGTTTTATATTAGAAGTGCGTGTATCTAATCGATTAGCAATCAGTCTGTATCGGTCTTTAGGTTTTGAAACTGTCGGCGAACGTAAAAATTATTACCCCGCGCTGGACGGCCGGGAGAATGCTTGGGTCATGTGTCTAGAAGCCGGTTATAAAATAGCGACCGACCCGATTGCTATTATCTAAAGCTATAGATTAATGACCTCAACGCAACAATCACCCAATACACTATAAGACCAACACCGGAGAAACATAATGCGAGCAGTAGAAACAGAGTGGTGGAT
>JBNMPW010000204.1:0-3095 GCA_051277205.1 Oceanicoccus sp.
ACTCGGGTATTGTTGGCCGATTTCCAATTTCAGCCACTTAAAACCTTAGCTAAAGCGGGCTTTGCACCAGATGGCGTTCATTGCGAGACCTATTCAACCTTGGCTGATGCGCTAGATGATGTGGTTAGTGAGATTGCGGTTAGTAAAATATAAGAAACGCCATACTGACGGATTAATACCAGAAGTATTGGTTGGTCAGTATGGCGCTTGCTATTTTGTCATTAGCTGACGGTGATCTGTGTTTATTTGCTAGCCGGTGCCACTTCAATATACTGCCAAGCGTCTGCTATGTGCAGTCTTGCTGAAGTAACGTGCTTATTACGCTCAACATTAATGTGGTTAGTTTGTTCTGACCACATTTCTTGTAGGGCGGTCATCTTAAGATAAAAGCCCTCCATATCAGCGGTAATGAGCGTTTCTTGGTATACCCACAAATATTTTCCCTGCAACTCAGTGCCCACATAGGTCAATGTTAACGGTTGCTGCAGCTGATCTTGCATGGAAAATGTTGAAATAGCGTAATAAGCAAAGGCTTCGCGACTGACCGGATCGCCAATCAAATCGGCATTTTTATCGATTACCCGCTGGGCAGCATGCTCAGCGTCGTGCAGATAAAATCGATGCTGAATTTCAAGCATCCCCGTGCGCTGATTAAACACAATACTGGTATAGGCTTCTTTTTGCTGGTGGGCATTAGCTGCACCAGCAAAACAGAGCAAGCCTGTAAAACAGATCAAACATTTGACTAAAATGGACATTATTTCTTCTTCAGTTTAATTTCAGGCTGTTTAAGGGCTTCTTTGTTGTCGTGCATGATATCGCGATACTGATTACCCTTACGCTCTTCTTCTTTAAAGGCTTCAATGCGTGATGGAATAATTTGCCGCGGATAATAGTTGTTTTCAATATTCACATCGGCAGTTTCACCACGGCGATCAACCACAGCTGACACTAAGACATTGTCTTTGTCAGTCACAATCAGTTTACTGACTGCAAATGGCGAACGCCTCCAAATTTCAGCAGGGATCATCATTGACTCAGTGTCGCCATTTTCAAAGCTGAGTTCGAGTAAAATCGGCATCACCAACCCGCCTACATTGGCAAAGTTAAACACGTAATAGTTTTTATCTTCTTTAAGTGCCCGCGCCAGGACTTGTTGCTCCCATGGATCGAGTTCGGCGTGCTTTTTGTTGTACTTGTTACGTTGTTTATTGGTGACGCTAAATTGATCATGCTGATCATGGAAATCCGCGTTGTCGCGATTTAACTCAACCCAGGTTTTTTGACCGCTTTGTTGGTTACGTTCAACCGAATAAGGCATAGGTTTGTCTTTATAATCTTGGCGTCGACGATCAAAATCAATGTCTGGATTGTTGCTGTCTAAACGTAATGTATAAATGCGGTCGAGGGCAATATCCACATGATCTGTGGTGTAAAACCAGCCGCGGAAAAACCAGTCTAAATCCACCCCTGAGGCTTCTTCCATGGTGCGGAAAAAGTCGCTTGGGGTTGGGCGCTTGTTCATCCAGCGGCGACTGTATTCTTGAAAGGCAAAATCAAACAGCTCACGGCCTAATATCACTTCACGTAAAATATTTAATGCCACCGCGGGTTTAGTATAAGCATTAGGCCCAAGCTGCAATACACTGTCTGACTGGGTCATTACCGGTACTTGTACGTTAGACTTCATGTACTCAATTATATCACTTGGCTCACGCCCCCAAGACAGGTTTGGGTCCCATTCGCGGGTGGCGATGCCGTCTAAAAAGCTGTTTAAGCCTTCGTCCATCCAGGTCCATTGGCGCTCATCAGAGTTCACAATCATCGGGAAATAGTTATGGCCCACTTCGTGGATCACCACCCCAATTAAGAATTGTTTTTCCGCCAAGGTATAAGTGCGACTTTCATCGTCGTGCCAAATGGTGCGAGGTCCGTTGAAGCTGATCATCGGGTATTCCATGCCGCCAACGGGGCCGTTAACACTAATGGCTGCGGGGTAGGGATAATCGAAGGTGAAGCGTGAATAGACTTTAAGGGTGTGAATAATTGAGGCTGTAGAATAACGCTGCCACAACTCGCCACCTTCTTTAGGGTAAAACGACATCGCCATAACTGGCGTGTCGGTATCATTACCTTGCTGATAACCTTGGGCATCCCAGATAAATTTACGTGATGAGGCCCAGGCAAAGTCGCGAACGTTTTCGGCTTTAAAATGCCAGGTTTTAGTGCCTTTGGCCATACTAGACTCATTCGCGAGTGCTTCATCGGCAGAGACAATAAACACAGGTTTGTCGGCTGTTTTAGCCTTATCTAACCGCTTGAGTTGTTGTGACGACAATACTTTTTTACTGTTTTGTAATACGCCAGTAGCGGTAACGATATGATCGCTAGGTACCGTCATGCTGACATCGTAATTACCAAACTCGAGGGTAAACTCGCCGCTGCCTAAAAATTCTTTGTTGTGCCAGGCTTCATAGTCAGAATAACTGGCGACCCGCGGAAACCACTGCGCCAATAAGAAGATGTCATTACCGCCTTCGCGTTTGTCATCAGGAAAGTGCTCATAGCCAGAACGTGCGCCCACGGCATCTTCTTCTAAGATATTGTAAGTGTAGCTAATATTAATTTTGGTGCTGCTATTGGCTGGTAGCGCCTGCGGCAAATCAATGCGCATTTGAGCGCCGACAATGGTGTATTTTAATGGGTTATGATTTGCCCCCGTCACCTTACCGATGCGATAGCCCATTTCGTTATCGGCTAAAAACTGTTGGCGACGCAGGTCTTGCAAGCTGATTTTTGCAAAAGCATTATCACCATAAGTGTTGTTAGCACTCACACTGCCATCGACGCCGTAAAAGGTGCTGCTGCGTTCTGCTATCGAGTCTGATTTAAAACGATTTTGTTCTAGCTGCAACCACAGATATTTAAGCGTATAGGGAGAATTATTGTGGTAAGTAATCACTTGCTCACCTTGAATACGACGCTTTGGTTCATCAAGTGTGACATTGATTTTATAATCAACTTGTTGTTGCCAGTAATCGATTCCCGGTTCACCAGCGGCATTGCGATAATCATTTGGCGTGGGTAGGCTCTCT